>VXRD01000096.1 GCA_009838845.1 Gemmatimonadota bacterium
CAATAATATAATGTGTAAAAACTACCAGTCGTTTACACAAAGGAGACAAACATGAAACCCTTCTATCTGTTGATCTCCTGTATCGCCATTGTCTTCATACCTGCCCAAAACACCCTGGTTCTTGCTCAAGAAACAATGGCCCCCGTGCCATCCAGACCCACTCTGACAGTTGTGGCCTCTCCAACGGACTCCATCATCGCGATATCTTACACTGTTCCCGAATCTTCTTTTGTAAATCTGAGCATATCGGGCACTGTTGGCGGCGTAATTGCCATCCCCGTATATGAGCCTCGTATGCCAGGGGAATACACAGTCAAACTCAATAAGAAACATTGGCCTCAAGAAGTCTATACCATCTCCGTTGTTTTAAACCATGACAGGAAAAGGCGCAGGTCCAGGCGCTTTACCCATCATGCTCCCGACAGACAAATAGCTTCAGACGAACAACTTCAGCAAGTATGGAATCAGGCTATATCAAGCATGAGATTTGATCCTGAAACTTCCGTAAAACACTGGGAAACACTGCTCGAAAACACAGACTATGAAAATCGCGGTGCGGCATTTCTCTACTCTTGCGGACCACTCCTGAAAGTAGCGGATAGTACGCGCGTGCATGCTCAGATAGACAGCGCGGTAAAGTGGGTCCCCCGTTCCAGTGTTTATAAATCTATCGCCATATTTATGAACGGCCATGACTTACCGTCCTCGTACGGCGATGTGAAATTATACCCCTCTACCGCACTGCAATACGCAAAGAAAGCAATCGCTTCTGCCGATGACATTCCCCTACCGCACCGCAAACATGCCCTTTGCAGCTATTATCGCGTTTTGGGTCATTCTTATCTCGCTGCAGAAAAACTCGATGACGCAGAGATAGCATTTCAGAAAGTGCTGTCCCTCTTCGGGGAACTTCCTGAGCATCACACACTTGTAAAAAATAAATGGGATGGTGGCGTCTTAAAAGACCTGGGAATGGTAAAAACGCTCAAACGCGATTACGATGGCGCGCTGCAATTATATTCAGATGCACTTGTCAAAAATCCTTGGGATACCGACCTCTGGAATATGCTTCAGCGCGTTTACACCCTTCGGCATGGCACGGACGAAGGGTATCGCGCATTTGCGACGCGCCTCGAACAGAGGCTTCCCTCAAAAAACGAAGCGGATGAAATACGCTCACTTATCGGCAAGAACTTTCCTGATTTCTCATTGAAAACCATCGAAGGCGAAACCATTAACTTTGCCGATTTGAAGGGCCAGATCGTCGTCGTGAACTTTTGGGGATCCTGGTGCGGACCGTGCATACCAGAGCTATCGATGTTGGAAAAAATCCATAGCGAATATAGCGATGCGCCCGTCAAAGTAATCGCCATCCACGACATGTTCAGGAGGGGGATCTTCAAAGATTATTTATCTACGATCCAAAAAATTGCAGAACAGACGAATATCTCCTTTCCAATGCTTTACGACACAAAGGAAGCAAACATAGCAGGCAGGAGTGATATTCGGCATACTCCAACGACACTCATAATCGATAAGGAAGGCAAAATTCAATATGAGGAAATGGGTTATGTTGAGACCAGGTTCTTACCTCAGGTAAAGGCAATAATCGAAAAACTGATCGCTGGATAAAAATCAATTCCAGAAATGAGGTATAGTCGATGAATTTTGAATTAGACCCCAGAAGTGGTATCCCTTTCTATCGCCAGATCATTGACCAGATTCGTTATGGCATTGCTGCTGGCAAATTGAATGTAGGAGACCAATTACCCACTGTTCGCGCGTTGGCCGTAGAACTCAAAGTCAATCTCAACACCATCAGCAAAGCCTATCGGGAACTGGAAATTAAAAACATTCTGGAAACCCAGCAGGGTTCAGGAACATTTATCGCGCCAGTAAAAGTAGAGATTCCCGACAACGAAAAGGAAAAAAAACTGACTGGTATATGCAATGAATTCCAGAGCATTGCCGCGGCCTACGGATTCAACCTTGCAGACTTGATCAAAGAACTGAAACAACGACAAGGAGCAGACCATGAACGATAAAATTCCTCTGAACAAGCATATCAATCTCGTCTCGATCTTCATTTTCCTCATCCTCACACTGGCAAACGCAATCCTGTTCTATACGGACCTGATTTCTTTAACCATTGCCCTGATCGGACTGGCTGCTACGCTATTCATTGCCGCCACATTGAAAATCTCTGACCAGTGGGAAAAAGCCGTGGTCTTGCGTATGGGAAAATTTATAGGATTAAAAGGTCCGGGCTGGTTTCTCATCATTCCCATCATCGACCGGGTCGATAAATACATCGACCAGCGAGTTCGGGTCACTGACATTAGAGCCGACTCTACTCTGACAAAAGACACTGTACCGGTCAACGTCGATGCCGTCGTCTATTGGACCGTTTGGGATGCTGAAAAAGCCGCCCTCGAAGTTCAGGAATATGAATACGCCGTTTCACTCGTCTCCCGGACTGGCCTGCGCGACATCATCGGCAAACACGAATTGGCAGATCTCCTGCAAAATCGAGAAAAGATCGCCGAGGCATTGCAACAGGCCCTTGACGAAACGACCAGTTCCTGGGGCATTACCTGTCAGAGTGTCGGCATCAAAGACATTGTTATACCACCCGACCTTGCAGATGCCATGAGCAAGCAAGCCCAGGCAGAAAGAGAACGCCAGGCCCGGATCATCCTGGGCACAGCCGAAACCGAAATCTCAGAAAAATTCTCTCAAGCCAGCGAAAACTATCACAATAATCCCGTTGCCCTGCAACTGCGCGGCATGAACATGCTCTTTGAAGGACTCAAAGAAAAAGGGTCTCTGGTCATCGTACCGAGTTCTGCCCTGGAATCGATGAACCTGGGGGCTATTGGTGGACTGACTGCCCTTGCCGAGCAAAACACAAACGAAACGCCCAACCCGACTGAAGAGACAGCGTAAACGCCATTAGAAACAAAAAAAGCCGCTCAAAAGAGCGGCTTTTGCATGAGGGAGGCGGAATCACTCCACCCGAAAAACCACAGAATCCGCGGCCATAGAAGCGAACAAACCAATACCCCCCTTTACATGGAACTGCGGCTCATCCAACGCCGCTTCATCCTGCGCGCTCGAAATCAAATAATCGCCGTAATTCTCATCCAGCGCATAGACCAGAAATGAGTATATACCATAATACGAAAACTGTCTCGGATTTAAGGACAACGAGCGCCCCTGCAAAAAACGCCATTGATCTGCCCGAGCAATACTATCCCGCAGCGCGCCCAGCCCCGTAGTATCTACTCCGCCGCCAAAACCCCCACCAAATCTTCCAAACTGAGTCGCCAGCGAAATTTGCTCCAACAATTCCACAGACTTGCGCGTCGTAACATACCCCCCCTGTGTCTCACCCTCCCATGTAACCCGATATGCATCACCCCCAATCAACAGCGAAGATGCGCCCGAAACATACGGCGCAACCGGCACCGTCGTCTGCGCCGTCGCTGTACCCAACCCCGTCGTAACAGACAAGTGATATGTCTTACCCGACTCAACAATCAGATCCGACTGCTCGTAATAACCCGGCTTATCCACCACAGGTGACAACTCGTACGACACTCCATCCACCTCAATCGTCACCAGCGCATCGGACAGCGCACTCGCCTCGCGATCATACACACTGGAAAGCGGCATCGTTGTACCCACAAACAAATCGGACACAGGACTCCCCGCCCGCAAATAACCCTCGACATAAACCGTCTCTCGAAACTCCCCCAACGACTCAGTCGGCGCCGTGCTACAACCCCCTGCACCAAGACCGAGAACAAAACAAAATATCCACTGTATGTTTTTCATCCCAGGATCCTCTCTCACATATTAAAACGAAAACCAATACTCGGCAAAATCGGCTGCAGAAGCACATCCTGCACCTGAATCTCCGGCTCAGTCGCATCAAACGAGCGATACCACACATTGCGTCGGTTATAGACATTGAACACACTGAACACTATCTGCCCCCCAACGCCACCCCACCTGAAATCGCGCGTAATACCCAGATCCATGCGGTGATAGGCCGGCAACCGATAGGCATTCTTCTCCGACACATGGACATAGGGAATGGACTGTCCTGTTGGCTGCTGCACCTCATAGCGCGCCTCCGGAAGCGTATATGCCTGCCCCGTGCCATAAACCCAATTGGCATTCAAATTCCAGCCCCTGCCCAGATAATAATCCGTCACAACAGAAACATCGTGTCGCCGGTCGTACTTTGGCGGAAACGGATTGCCCTGGTTCAAAGCGGCAAAAGTATGCTCGGTCTTACTCAACGTATATCCGACCCAACCCTTCAAACGCCCCTCAGTCTTCCGAAGCAAAAACTCACCACCATAAGATCTTCCCGAACCAGTGGCGAACAAATCAGACAGCGGCGTCGAATCGCTCAGACGAACCTGGGACTGAAACTCAACCAGATCGTCCATCTCTTTGTGATAAAACTCCAGATCCACCTGCCAGCTTTCGCCCGGCGTCAACATAAGGCCAAACGCATTGTGAACGGCTTTCCCCGGCGTCAAAGTCTCATCCACCGGCAGCCACATATCGGTCGTATAGGTATTGGCCTCAATCGAAATCAAATTGACAAACTGGTGATAAATGCCCCAACCGCCCTTAAACGCTATCCTGTCATCCAATTGAAACAACCCCGCCACGCGCGGAGACCATCGGGTATAATTGCCACTCTGGAAATGACTCACGCGTAGCCCAGGCGTCAACTCCAGACGCCCCCAACGCATCGTATGCTCGAGAAAACCCGTCTGATAAAAAGACGACGTATTAATCTGTGACCGGGTCGAATCTCCCACGCCCTGCTTGTAAAAAGCGTCATACGATGTAAACTGGGCACCCACGCGCGTCGTGTGAAAAGGCCCCGAATAAAGATCAAACGTCAACTTGGCCGTCAAATCGTTCAACTCATTATTGCGATTCAATGCAAAACCGCGCCGCCCACCTCCACCTTGCCCGGTTTGCCCACTATTGGCAGACTCGTTTTGATTGGTCGCAACATCAAAATTGGACAGATATCGACTCGCCGAAACCTGCACATTGCCAATCAAATTATCCGTATAAATATGCAACCACTTAAACCGCGCAATCCGATTGCCCCAATCCATGAGCTGATCGCGGGTTTGCTCCCGAAAAGACGGTAGCGACAGATTCAGCGCATCATTGCCCATATATCCACTCACCGAAACCCGGTCATTGTCAGACACATCAAAATTGAGCTTGAAATTCGTATCGTAGAACCCGTAATCCTGCCCAAAATCGCTCGTCTGCTGCTGAAAATTGAACCGCGCCTGCCCAAACCGTCCCCCAC
>VXRD01000097.1 GCA_009838845.1 Gemmatimonadota bacterium
AAAGGTCTTATTTTTCTTTTTTCTCGTGCTCTTCCCACAATAAATATAATATCTCCCCTCACAGAAAAAGAAAAACGCGACCCACGCGAGTTTATTTTTCGTTTTTAATTTTCGATTTTTAATTATCATGCGTTTTATGAATGAACAGACGCGAAAGAAAATTCTGCAATCCACACCGCACCCAAAGGGGATTCGCAAGGTGGATAGAAAACGCCTGATAGCGCAGTTGGCCCGCGCTGAGCCACCGCTCGATTACGACCGGTATATTCGCTCTAAATCATGGCAGATTAAGAGGCAGAAGTTTCTCGCCCATTACAATTGCCAGTGCGTTTTGTGCGGGAGCAAAGAGCATTTGCATGTGCATCACTTGCACTACAAGACGCTGGGGAATGAGGGCGTGGAAGATGTTATCGTTTGCTGCAGGCGTTGTCATTTTATTGAGCACTTTAAAAAAAGTTAGAAGTGGGAAGTGATAGTACTCATCAGCAAAGCCGTCATTGCGGCATGGTTTTGAGCCGCAATCCAGCTTTGGGAGATGTTGGGTGGTCCTTTTAAGTTTCCGGAGATTTTTATGCCGAATATTATCATTATTACCACGCACGATACGGGGCGGCATTTTGGGTGTTATGGTGTCGATACGGTACATACGCCCGCGATTGATGCGATTGCCGATGATGGGTTCAAGTTTACCAATTATTTTACGACGAGTCCGGTGTGTAGCCCCAGCCGGGGAGCTATGCTTACGGGGCGCTATCCGCAGAGCAATGGGTTGATTGGGTTGACGCATTCGCCGTGGGATTGGTGTTTTAATGAGGGGGAGCGACATCTTTCGCATATTTTGCGGGATGCGGGTTATTACACGGCTCTTTTTGGTTTGCAACACGAGGCGTCTAATACCGAGGATTTAGGTTTTGAAGCGACTTTTGCACAGCGCGATGATAATGGTCGCCGCGCAAACGCGCTTGTCGTTGCCGAGGCTCTGGCGGATTTTCTCAGGACGGACGCGGGTTATAGGACGCCGTTTTACGCGCAGGTCGGTTTTTTTGAGACCCACCGTCCGCACGATTTTGGCGATGTGGGACCCGATGATAGCAAGGGTATTGATGTGCCGCCTTATCTGGTTGACGACGAGATGTCGCGACGAGAATTCGCTCTGCAACAGGGTGCGATCCGCCGCGTGGATGAGGCGGTTCAGATTATTACCGATGCATTGAGGGAGAGTGGGTTAGAAGACGATACGCTGCTGGTGTTTACGGTTGATCATGGTATTGAATTTCCGAGGGCGAAGTGGTTTTGTTATGACGCGGGTATTGGCGTTGCATTGCTTATGCGCTGGCCCGGTGGGGGTGTTCGGGGGGGACAGTGCTGTGACCATCTGCTCAGTAATGTCGATTTTTTGCCCACGCTTATGGATCTCATACAGCATCCCGTTCCGGATAATGTGGAGGGTTTGAGTTTTGCCAGTGTGTTCAAAGATCCCGATGCGGAACCCACGCGGGATGCGGCTTTTTCCATTTTTCAGGGTAGCGATAGTCGGAGTGTTCGCACCGATCGCTACAAGTTTATTCGCAATTTCAGTCCGCGGCGCCTGATAGATGTGCCCGTGGATATGACCGATCCCCCAAGGCCGCGCATCAAACAACCGGTGGCACAACTCTACGATTTGGAAAATGACCCTAACGAATTTGAGGATGTAGCCGATAAACCCGAATACAGGGATGTGTATAATGCGTTGAGCCAGCGTCTGTGGCAATGGATGGAAGATGTGAATGATCCTTCGCTCCAGAGTCCGATTCCCACGCCGTATTATTGGGAGGCGATGGCGGAATATAACACGAGAAAGGAAGGGTAATGTCGAAAGGAAAAATTGTAAATCTCGCGCTCGTCGGCTGTGGCGGTATTGCCGGTGGGCATCTTCGGCGGTATGGAGAGCTTATTGACAGTGGTGAAGACCGTTTTCGCATTGTGGCTACGGTTGATAGCGATATCAGTCGCGCGCAGGCATTTGCCGATCAGATTAATGGCAAGACCGGATGGGAGGTCAATAGTTATCCCTCGGTTGAGGATCTGCTCAATTCAGAGTCCAATCTCGATGGGGCCGATATATGCAGTCCCCACGGTCTGCATCATGTGCTCGCCTGCGAGTTGCTCGAAGGCGGTGTGAATATTTTGTGTGAGAAGCCCATTGGTATAACTGTTAAAGCCACGCAGAAAATTATCGATACAGCCGAGCGTTGCAATAGGATTGCCGCGAATGCCGAGCAGTGTCGTCGCAGTGTTGGACAGCGCACGATTCACTGGGCGTTTAATGGTGGGCCGCTCGGCGAACCCAGATTGTGGTACGCCATCAGGTCGGGATGGCAGGATCCCGCGAATTATCCCGATTGGCACTGGCGCGTGGATCGCAAACTCGGCGGTTGCGGAATGGTTATGGATAGCGGTGCGCACTGGGTGGATACCATGCGCTACTGGTTTGGAGAAGTGGAGAGTGTTTATGCGCGTGTGGAGCAAATGGAACAGCGTCCACATAAGAAAGGCGAGGATCTGGTCGATGATAGTCGCGAGGATTTTTGGACCAGTATTTTCAATTTTGAAAGTGGCGTGATCGGCACGTGGTCGTGGACGGTTAGCGCGCCGGGGAAGGGTTTTACACAACTCAATCTCACGGGGAGCAAGGGCACGATTGTGGAGCGCGATATTTTCCATCCGGCGGCGTCTCAGGCGCGCGGCGAGTGCCATTTTGTTGATGGCACGGCTTATGGCGTGTCCCAGCTTCAGGATATGTTTCTGGGTTCACTGAGTCAGGGCGAAAAGGATCGCCTCTTTCCCTATGGGCTGACCGATGGCATGGCGATTGAGTTATGGGATTTTATCGATGCTCTGAGTATTGGGCGCGATGTGGAAATCGATGCCGAAGAGGGGCTTAAGAGCAAGGCCGTGAGTGAGGCTATTTACGAGTCTGGGAAAAGCGGACAGGTCGTCCAGGTGAGCGATGTGGTATCCGGCGAGGTTTGTGCGTATCAGCAGGATATTGATCAGATGTGGGGGTTGGTGTGAGGGGTTGGAGGGGTGAGTAAGAACGGGTCGCTATCTCGAAGGATAGCGACCCGTTTTCTTTTACGCATTTCCCGGGCGACCGATTTCGATGAGGTTGCCATCCGGGTCGTGTACGAAAACATAGCGCGTACCGTCGTGTGGACGCACGCCGGGACCGGAGGCAACGCGCACGCGTTCGCGGTCGAGCGAGGTGATGACGCGATCGAAGTCGGCGACTTCAAAGGCGATGTGGCGTCGCGAGGGACGGGGGTATTCTTCTGCGAGGATCAGGTGGATTTCGATGTCGCCACAGCGATACCAGGCACCAGCAAAGTCGTAATCTGGCCGGGGAATGGGTTGCAGCCCCAGGAGCTTTTCGTAAAATGCCGATGCGCGCTCGAGGTTACCTGTAACCAATGTGATATGGCTGACGCGCGTGATGCCCAGGCCAGCCGATTCCATGCGATTGGCCACCGGATCAATTCTCCATCAATAAGGTTCTCATTTTACGCATGCGCGAGGGATGTTTGAGTGCTGCCAGAGCTTTGTCGCGTATTTGGCGCACGCGCTCTTTGGTCAGGTTGAGGATGTTGCCAATTTGCTCCAGTGTCATTGTTTCACCGCTGTTAATGCCAAAATAGAGGCGTAACACGCGGGCGTCGCGCGGAGCCAATGTGTTGAGCGCGGTGCGTATTTCCTCTGCCATGGAGCTTTCAAGCATGGCCTCTTCAGGGGTTTCCTGATCGTTGTCTGACAACATTTCCAGCAAGCTGGTGTCAGGGCCGTCTTCAAGGGGCATGTCGTATGAGATATGCCACCGCGAAGCGCTGAGGAGGTCTTGCACTTGTTTGGGTTGAAGTTCGGCCTGTGCAGCGATTTCTTCAACACGCGGTTCGCGCCCCAGCGATTGTTTGAGTTCTGAGGATATGCGTTCCAATTTGCTCAGGTGTTTGATTTTGTTGACGGGCAGTCGCACCATGCGGGCTTTTTCTGCCAATGCCGATAAGATGCCCTGCCGAATCCACCAGACTGCATACGTGGTGAATTTGACGCCAACGGTTTCGTCATAGCGGGTGGCTGCGCGGACAAGACCCATGTTGCCTTCGGCGATGAGGTCTTCCAGGAGCAGGCCGCGTCCCTGATATTCTTTGGCTATGGTAATGACGAATCGCAAATTGGATTCGATCATTTTATTGAGACTTTTGCGGTCTCCTTTGCGAATGCGCTTGGCCAGGTCAATTTCTTCTTGTGGTGTGAGCAATTCGCTATAGGCGATGTCTTTGAAATAGAGTTCCAGTGCGGAACTACTGCCTCCATTTGTTCCGTTTGAGGTCCTGTAACTCATAAGTGCGGCAGACATGT
Source organism: Gemmatimonadota bacterium (assembly GCA_009838845.1). Lineage (NCBI taxonomy): Bacteria > Pseudomonadati > Gemmatimonadota > Gemmatimonadota bacterium. The sequence continues at coordinate 4,399 of VXRD01000097.1, forward strand.
ATTTCCCCCGTGACTGAGATATCGACTCTCTTGATCGAGTGTCTTGTGTTTCAACTCGTCAAAGGTTCACAATAAGTACTGTGACACCTTCCGACTCCTGTATGGGAGAGAATCGGTTGTTGCCAGAATATACGGCGCATCGATCATGGGGATACCAATGGCCCGATTATATGACAACTTAGATAAGGGGAGTGTCGCTTTGGGGAGTTGATCTGGATGGGGAAACGACCACGGGCCGCAGGGGAGCGGTGTGTTCGACCAAATCATAGTGTGGGGCAAGTATTGAGGGGAAAGATAATACTTGAGCAGACAAGATAGCGGATTCAATTCTGTAATGCAACTATTTTTCTCTGCTATTCTCCTGATATTTTGCAACGCAAGCCATATTTTTAGATGAAACACTTATTGGCATATTGAGAGAAAATAATAAATAGAGTTTCATTTGTCAATAAATAACTCTTGTTTAACGAGTTACAGGCTTGCTACTGGTCCTCGGCAGTAGAGGTGCCGTTGAGTTGTCGCTGGGCGAGGTCGCGGTCGAGCAAAAACAAACCATTGCCCTCTATGCCGACCAGCTTAATCGTGTCGATCAATTCCCTGACAACGGCTTCTTCTTCGACCTGTTCGGCAATAAACCACTGGAGAAAGGTATGGGTGGCGTGGTCGCGTTCGGACAGGGCGAGATCGGCGATGTTGTAGATGCTTTGAGAGACTCTTTGCTCCTGGGCAAGGCTGTCTTCAAATACTTCTAATGGGCTGTCCCAACTTTGTTTGGGGGTCTCAATGGTGCTAAAGCGTATATCGGCTTCGCGGTCGTCGAGAAAATCGTATATCTTCATGCCATGGGTGAGTTCTTCCTGGGCTTGAATGCGCATCCAATGGGCAAAGCCATTGAGATTTTGCGTGAGAAAATACGCGGACATTGCCAGATAACTATACGCCGAGTAATATTCCATATTGAGTTGCTCATTGAGCGCGGCGTTTATGTTTGTGTTAATCATGGTGTCCTCCTGTTGCAAGAGTGAGAAAAAAGCAGTATCCAAAAGGGGGGGATAAGTATAAGAAAAATATGGG
>VXRD01000098.1 GCA_009838845.1 Gemmatimonadota bacterium
CAATTTATTTTTTGTGAAAACTGGTCTTGAAAAAAATGACTCCCGTGGATCAAGGCAATAAACTCATTTGAAGGACCAAAACCTTCTCATTTGACTTTTTCTAATAATTTCTTTCCTTGTTATGTCCTCTCACCCTACAACGAGGCATCCAATGACACGCCTATTGATCGTCCTCATCGCATTGATCGGGTTGAACACACCGGCTCATTCTCGTGTTGACCTCAGCTATTACCTGCCCGAGGGCACGACCTACGATCCCGACATCCCCACACCCGAAGACTTTTTCGGATTTCAGATTGGCGATTGGCACCTGCGACACGACCTCATCGTGAACTACCTGTACACATTGGCCGAACGCTCCGACCGCATTGCCCTCACGCAATACGCCCAAACATACCAGCAACGCCCCCTATTATTACTCACCATCACATCCCCGCAAAACCACCAGAACCTCGAAGCCATCCAGACACAACACCGGCAACTCACAAACCCGGACCAATCGTCCGCGCTCGACATCAACACAATGCCCGTAGTCGTGTACATGGGATATAGCATCCACGGCAATGAACCCAGCGGCGGCAACGCCGCGCCATTAATTGCATATCATCTGGCGGCGGCGCAAGGTCCTGCCATAGACAACCTCCTCGCCAATACCGTCATCTTGCTCGATCCCGTATCCAACCCCGATGGCTTCAGTCGCTTTGCACACTGGGCAAACATGCACCGCAGCAAACAACTCGTTGCCGATCCCGAACACCGGGAACATCGAGAAATCTGGCCGAGTGGGCGCACCAACCACTACTGGTTTGACCTCAACCGCGACTGGGTATTTCTTCAACATCCCGAAAGCCGGGGGCGGATTGAAACATTCCACGCCTGGAAACCGAACATGCTCACCGACCACCATGAAATGAACACCAATTCCACTTACTTCTTTCAACCGGGCATACCCTCGCGCAACAATCCCCTCACCCCGGCACGCACATATCAACTCACCGCTGCAATCGCCGAACGCCACGTCAGCGCGCTCGATAAAATCGGCACACTATATTACACACGGGAGTCATTCGACGACTTTTACATCGGCAAAGGATCGACCTATCCCGATCTCAACGGCGGCGTGGGCCTTCTCTTTGAGCAAGCCAGCGCACGCGGACTTATGCAAGAAAGCATTCACGGACCGATCTCCTTTCCCTTTGCCATACGCAATCAGATAAGAACTGCCCTATCGGCACTCCAGGCAGCCCGTGAACTGCGCACCGAATTGCTATCGCATCAGCGCGATTTTTACATCTCCGCAACCCGGGAAGCCGAGGGTGCCGCCATCAAAGCTTATGTTTTTGGCGATCCGGATGACGTGGCGCGCACCCATCATTTTATCGACGTACTCCAGCAACACCACATACAGATCTACGACCTCGCGCGCCCCATGCGCATCGGTGGTCAAACCTTCTCGCCCGGCTCGGCCTATATCATTCCCACCGAGCAACCGCAATACCGCTTGCTCACCAGCCTGTTTGAGCGCCGTACCACCTTTACAGACAGCTTATTTTACGATGTCTCAGCCTGGACACTGCCCCTGGCATTTAACATGCCCCTATTAGAAATCAAATCGTCATCCCAGGAATTTATCGGCGACCTGTTGCCGCCGTCTAAATTTCCTCGTGGCCGTCTATCTGTCTTCAACCCGGAGATCAATACTTATGCGTACCTTTTTGAATGGAATGGGCATTACGCACCTCGCGCACTCTACCGCATGCAAAAAGCCGGTATAAGAGCCAAAGTAGCCTCGCGACAGTTCAGCATGCGTATTTCCTCAGACTCGGAGAATGAGCACTTATTTAACTACGGCACCATACTCATCCCCATGGGCATTCAAAAAAATGATCCACAAACAATTCGAAACCTCATGCAAACAATCGCGCAAGAAGATGCTCTCAATGTATTTGCCGTCTCCACCGGGCAGACCGACAGCGGTATTGACCTGGGTAGCCCGGGGTTTGTCCCCCTCAAAATGCCTCAAATAGCCCTTTTAATTGGCAAAGGCACCGATGTCTATAACGCCGGTGAAGTGTGGCATTTGTTAGACCAGCGCTATAATATGTCCATCAGCCTCATAGACGCCAGCCATGTGCGCGATATAGACCTCAATCGCTATAATACAGTAATCGCAGCAGGCGGACCTTATAGCAACCTCGACTCTACTGGCGTCAACGCCTTAAAACAGTGGTTGCGCCAGGGCAACACACTCATAGCACTCAACAGTGCTGTTCATTGGGCCATCAATACCAAGCTCGCCAGTGCCCAATTCGTCGAGCGAAATCGAGGAAATTACAGTGACCGCAAAGCTTATATCGACGCAGCCAGCGACCGGGGAGCGCAAATTATTGGCGGTGCTATCTTTCGGGTTCACCTGGACCGCACCCATCCCCTCGCCTATGGGTATCTCAGCAATAGCCTGCCAGTCTTTCGGCGCGGCACACTCTTTATCAAACCAGTAAACCCTTATGCCACCCCTTTGCAATACACCAAACAGCCCTTGCTCGCAGGATATATCTCTGAACAGAACCACAATTACATCGCCGAATCCGCATCCACTCTCGTCGCCAAACAGGGCAATGGCCGCGTCATACTCATGCTCGACAACCCCACCTTCCGCGCCTATTGGTACGGCACCCAAAAACTCTTTGCCAACGCCCTCTTTTTCGGTCCCACCATCAGCCTCCGCACATTGGATGAGTAACAGGCGCGTTCCACCTTGCACAAAATAAAAGAGCACTGATTCTGACGAACCAGTGCTCTTTTTATCATTCGCGTCGCAGTATTCACCGTTGAATATCGTGACGCGTGGCATCTCTGGGCACGGGCAAAACAAAGTCCTTGTCAGCCAGACCCGTATTAATAGCGCGCGATTTGATCTGGATAAGCATCACATCCTCTCCTTGCCGAATCTCGATACGCCGGGGTAGTGCAAAACCGTCATCCATGCGATAATCGGACAGCATGCGCGCCGATACGAGTTGTCCATCGGCGTTATAGACCCTCTCCTCGCGCAAAAAACCCGTACTTGTCTCAATCCAGAGACGGCGCAAATAAAGATCGTATTGCAACTCGAGAAAAATATGTTTTTCCTCGGGTTCAAAGCGCACCACGCGAGAGGCATCCAGGAGAGAGAGATTGGGCAAGCCGAGAATAGCGCGATCATACGCATAATAGGACAGATCGACGTCCGTGAGCACGTAGAGCACATCTTCGGGAGGACCCACGAGATAGCGATTCTCACGGGGCAGGTGAACGTGCAGCGTATCATCCTGGGCACGCGCGGCCATGACCACGGTACCGAAACCGCCAACCACGAGTTTGAGATCCGAAGGAAATCGGTGGCGCACAAGCGCAGAAGCCCTGCGTTCGCGCACCCCATCAATAGTGAGGTCAATACTCGCGCGAACCTCCTGATTGTGCAAACTGTCGTAGCGGGTAGCGATGAGATGGAAAAATTCGGTTGAAGAAGTAACAGGCGGCAAAAGAGCGGGACGATTGGCGACACAGCCAGCGATCAGAAAGAGGAGAATAAGGAGATATTTAGGATTGTGCATTTGGCATTTGAGGCAGGGCGGGGTTCGTCTATTCGGAATAACTCGCATCTCTGGAAAGATTTTTGAATTTTTCCCGCAGAGTTTGATTGTCGGGATCAAATTCTATAGCGCGTTCATAGTGGTGGCTCGCGCGGTCGAGATCACCCATTTTTTGCGCTGCGTCGCCCGCGTGCTCGTGAATAACCGCGAGATTTTCGCGCAGACCATCTACAATTGGGGAATTGGGATCGGTTTGGCGAAGGGTTTCTTCCTCTACGGCGAGTGCACGGTCGAGCCAACGCGCGGCGTTTTCGTACTGCTTGAGCTGATAATAGACCCAGCCGAGGCTGTCGAGATAAGCGCCGTTCTCCGGGTCAATTTTCAGAGCGCGTTCAATTAACTTTTTTGCCTCTGTGAGGCGTTCACCGCGCTCGGCGAGCATATACCCCAAATAGTTGCTGGCATCTGCGTGATCCTGATCCAGTGCCAAAAGGCGCTGAAATACTGCGACAGCGCGATCGAACTGTCCCGCCCGTTCAAGACTGCGTCCCAGATCGAAGAGGACATGCTCGAGAAACTCGGGATTATTTTCCGTATCGGCGACGAGTGGCTCCAGCAGGGGAATGGCTCTTTCCCAGTTGCGATCAAAAAGATATGTACGCGCCAGTTCGTAGCGAAAACCCGTATTTTTGGGCCTCGCGTCAACAGCCTGTTGATAGATAATGCGCGCACTGGCAATTTCGTTTTGGCGCAAATAAACGCGGGCAAGATCAAACGCAATTTGATCGTAATACTCGCTTTCAGGGCGCGTGTCTCCATGGAGCTTTTCTAAAATCTGTTGCGCGCTTGCCCAGTTTTCCTCGGCCCTGTAAGAACGGGCAATGCCGAGATGATATTCGGTCTTTTCACCCTGTAAGTTGGCGTGGCGATAGGTTTTGCGCGCATCGGCCGTACGGTTGGCATCGAGCAACAAACGGGCTTTTATGCCCAGCAGAGTCTGGTTTTCGGGATCGGTTTGCAACTGGTGATTGAGAACGCGTTCGGCCATATCGACAAATAGCATTTTCTCGTCGTGATCGTGACGCCCCTTCACCATTCTGAGGAGCACATTGCCCAACTGATTGACCAGACGGACATCTGGTTCCTCAAAGAGGTAATTGAGATAGGGTTCGTGGCTGTAAATGTGTACTAATTGAACCCAGACCGGGACGTTCTCCCTGGTAACGCTATAATCTTGCCGCGCGATTATCCATCGGAAATTTTGTTCGGCAGCCAATGTATCGCCCCGAGAGAGATGTGTTATGCCCAGCTTAAACTGGAGATCATCGTTATTGGGGTCGTCTTTGAGGATATCGCGATAGATTTGCGCTGCTTTGTCAAACGCGCGCTGCTGATTGTAGATGTCAGCGGCAAAGCGCTTTTCGCGCGCCCCCATCAGTCCGGGCATGGCAACAATGCTATCGAGCAATGTCATAACTTTGCCGCGCTGCCCTCTGGCCCTATAAATTTGAAAAAGATGTTGATAAGCACTCAGGTCTCGCGGCGCGAGGCGCACAATGGCATTCAACTGGTCAATCGCACTGGTAGTATCGCGCAGGCCCCGGCTGAGGGCTTCGTAATAGAGCCAGCGGGTTTGCACATTTTGGGGATCAATTTGAACGGCTCGCCGCGCGGGTTCAACCGCCTGTTGAAATCGCCGAACAGCATTGAGATTGCGAGCCAGTGCGCTGTAGAGTGTCGCAGAGGTTGAGTCGTATTGCACAGCGGCTTGCAATTCTTCAATAGCCCGATCGCGTTGGCCTGCGGATTCTGCAAATCTCGCCCGCAAAAAGTGCGTGACAGCATGGGGATGAGGGGATGATTTTTTGGGGACAGAGCGCAAGCTAATCTGCGGTTGCTGCGGTGATACACAGCCGATGAGCAGTGTGAACAAACAAAAGAATGTGTAACGCATGATCAATCCCTGGGTGGGCGAGTTTTTGATTTGGGTTTTTTGAACTCCCACATCAGTTCGCTGCGGCCAAAATCGGTTTCGTGAGACTGTACGATGAGTTTGATGTACTTAGTCCGATCTGAAACAACCGGTGTTTTCATAACAGTGTGCGCGGAAAAATAGAGTATAAGCAATTTTTCATTGCCCACATAAGTAATATTCACGGGCGGCTCTGCAAAATAGCGCACTTTTTCACCGGGCGTATAAGTGGGATAAATATACGTGCCAAATACATCTGTGACTTCAATTTCTCTGCCCGGCACAGACACCTGGAGTGCTTCGAGCGGATAAAATGCCCGCTCTTCAATTTTGTCGGGTTCATACCCGATGTCTTCGCTGTCTTCGAGATAAATTGTCCAGCGACTCAGATCGAGATATGCCTTGTCGTAGATGGTATTGAATTTTAAGCGAATTTGAATATCGTCACCGAGCTGATTCTGGCTGGCATAATCGTCCCAGGTCTGGGCAGAAATGCTATCGGCGCCGTAGTGGGTCTGCAACATATCAAATTCTGAACGCACGAGATCCGGGACGTACAGCGTAGCTGAAATGAGCAGCGGGGAACGCACGACGCGATAGCGTTCGGAAACCCCCAACTCCCGGAATTGCAAATCGGGATGATCGGCAATACTCGGTGCCTGCGGCAAATCATCTATAGGACGCACCGAGGGAATAAAGCTCCGCACTGTCCATACCTTGAGCAATTGGGGATATGTCCAGGTGTTATCTGGATCGGGTTCTGAAGGCAGGGTGAGTTTATAGACCTCTTTTTTCCCTGAAAACTCCGGAAAAAGCGGAGAATTCTGAACGTGGTAATAGGGATATTCCGCAATGGGAATGGCAAAAACATCGCCCTTTTTGATGAGCTTATCCAGGCGTTCTATTTGCTTGCTATCAAGCGCTGTTTTGAGCGCATCAAACACGGCACTGGCACTGTCATTCGCGCTCTGGCGCAGGCTTCTCAGATCCTTGAGTTTTGGGATATAGCCCTGCCACAAAAGGGCTTCGTTGGTTCGGCGCGCGCGTTCAGTTTGATATTCAATCACGATATCGCGAAGTGCGGAAACGTGTTTGGCAACATGTTCTTTCTGATCGCCCTTCGCCTTGAGGTGCTTACTCAATCGATCCGCTTCAAGCAGATCCTTCGTATTGGCACCCCAGGCGGTCTGAAGCGCAAAAAGTAAAAGCGCAACAAAAATTTTGGCTACACGGAAAAACATAGGTCAATGTTCCGATGAACCGATTTCGACGTGTACGCTCCACCAGTTAAAATTCTGTCCGTTGGCCTCAAGTGTGACCGGGCTTACCTGTCCTGCCGTCATATTCACTCTGGAGGTAGGACCGAGTTCAACCCTGTTTGACAGGTGGATCTCGACACGGACATTGGAGACAGTCGCGCTGGTCGTATTGGTCAATGTTCCCGTGAACATTTCTTGCTGACTGTCGTAGCGCATGACGAGCTCAACTCCGCTTCGGGCCTCCTTAGCCTCATCTGCCAGTCCATACTGAATTCCGGATTCACCTTCTTCACCCGATTCGGTTGGACTGCCCGCGCACGCCATGAAGACCAGCGTAAAGACACACGCCAGAGCATAGAGAGATGAAGTTCGAGATGGTTCAGGGTGTGTGGATATTGACATGGTTGTATCCTCCTGTCGGAATGTTGTTATCCACATCTTCTTTCGGAATGTATGGTTCTAATGTCTAAATAAAAAAAAGGTTCAAATTTTTTTCTAAAATCGAAACAGATCATTGTATTTCTATCTTTTAAAACTTTAAAAAACAATAGTTTAAAAATATAAATTACACACGACATATTTTTGTTATTTTCGTCGGTGTCGCGTGCGTTTGGCGTGATTTTTGCGGCGATGTGGGATGTGTTTCAGCAGGTGAAAGTCTATCCGCAGGCGTTGCTGGTCGAGCTGGGCGAGTTGTACCTGAACCGAATCCCCAAGTCGGAAAGTCGTCCCCGTGGATTCGCCCACGAGTGCGCCTTGCAACTCGTGGTAAATATAATAATCATCCCAGAGATATTTTACGTGAACCAGGCCCTCGATGAGCACATCATTGAGTTGAACAAAAAAACCAATAGAACGCACATCGACGATAACAGCATCAAAACACTCGCCCATCTTATCTTTCAAATAGAGAATTTGCATAAGCCGAATAGCATCCCTCTCGGCTTGTTGCGCGGCGATCTCGCGTTGCGTCGCCAGATCCCCAATATCGGGCAAGCGGCGTGCGCGGCGCGCCATCTGTCCGGGCGTGCTACCATCGTTGATCGCATCGCGCAAAATCCGGTGAAGAATCAAATCGGGATAGCGCCGAATGGGCGACGTGAAATGCGTATAAGTATCGCAAGCCAACCCGAAATGACCGACATTTTCGGGTGTGTACACCGCTTTCTTCATTGAACGCAACAGGCGATGGCTCAAAATATGACCAACAGGCTCATCCTTGAAATTTGCGAGAAACGCCTGGATATTTTCCGCCCGCGAAGGATTGGAAAGGCGATACCCCAATGTTCTCGCCAGATCGCAAAATTCGGCGAGTTTTTCACCGTCGGGCGGTTCGTGGACGCGATAGAGAATCGGGATACCGCCATCGGCCATACGCCGCGCAACGATTTCATTTGCCAGAAGCATAAATTCTTCAATAAGACGATGACTATTCAAACGAGCGCGGGGACCAATGTGAATGGGATGACCCTGATCATTGAGGACAATACGCGGTTCGGGAATCTCAAAATCAATCGTACCCCTTGCCATGCGTTTCTCTGTCAGACGAATCCTCAGAGCCTCCATATGCATGAGAACATCGGCATACGGTTCGGCGGGATTGGCCGCGCCCCTATCGCAATCGAGCACGCGCTGAACCTCTTCATAAGACAGGCTCGCGCGGCTGCGTATAACCGTCTCTGCAATTTGGGTGTCTATCAACTCGCCATCGGGGGTAATATGCGCCAGAATACTCAGAGCGAGGCGATCTTCACCGGGCTGTAGAGAACAGATATTTGCAGAAAGCCTCTCCGGCAACATGGGAATGACGCGATCGGGAAAATACACACTGCTGCCGCGTGCGAGGGCTTCGTGATCAAGGGGCGAGCCTTCGGGAACATAGTAGCTGACATCGGCAATGTGAATACCCAGACAATAGGTCTGATCATCGAGAACCTGAAGCGACACGGCATCGTCGTGATCGCGCGCATCAACTGGATCAATGGTAAAACAGGTCAAATCGCGCAAATCGAGGCGACGGTCGATCTCCTCTGCGGGAATATCTTCTGTAATCTCTTCTACAGCTTCGAGCACATGTTGAGGAAAAACGAGAGGAAGGCCGAGTTTTTTGATGAGAATCAGGGTCTCAATCCCCGCATCGTCCGCATTGCCCAGAACCTCGACAATCTGACCATCGGGATGGGCATTGGGTGAGGAATATTTAAGGTGCACAACCACCTTTTGCCCCGCCTTAGCTCCGCAGGTCAGGTCATCGGGGATATGAACGCGTGCGCGAATGCGCGGATCGTCGGAGACCACAAGAGAAACGCCATCATACGTGCCCACCATTGTTTGCTCGGCGCGTTCCACAATGCGAACCAACTCACCCTCTGCGCGGTCACTGCCTTGTGCCCTGCGCGTGAGTCGCACCAAAGCGCGGTCGCCGTGTCGCGCACGCCTCATGTATCTCGCACCAATGAAAATATCTGCGCCGCCATCGTCGGGCGCGAGCAAGCCATATCCACTGGCCTGGACACTGATGCGACCAACGACGAGATTGTGTTCAGACGGAATCCCGTAACGGCTACGGCGCAACTTGACGAGAGACCCATCGCGCACCATGCCGCGAATCAGGCGGCGAAAATCTGAATACGCCCGATCAGAAACGCGAAGCGCGCGAGCAAGTTCCCTGATTTTGAGCGGACGCCTATGTTGTTGACGCACAAAATTCAGTACTTGATCACGAGAGACAGACATATTTTTTACAGGAGCCAAGGATAGACTAACAGGCGGGAGATATGGTGGCGGTGTTTGAACGAAAGTGTTATACTTCTGAGGAAAACTCAGGGCAAATATACGGAAAGGGCGCGAAAAAGCAATGCAAAACCTCTACTACCTGATCGCTCTCTTGTGCTTTGGGGGATGCGCCGCGCAATACGTTCTGGCACCCGATGGGGAATACGATTATCGCGTACCCGTTGGGCGAGGCGATGCCCAGGCGGGATTTGAAACCCTGTTCACCTCCACCGTAAAAGTCGTGTGGACGCCCCAATATGCCAACGTGTTCTACACACATAATATGAGAGATGACAGGGGCTTTTCACGCCATTTGCCTTTAACAGATAAAAACAGCCCAACGGGGTATCGGCTGGCGCGAGATGGTATCCGCAAAACCGTCGATTCTTATTCCAAAGTGGGCACCGCGCTTGTGGTCACGCGGCAAACCTCGACCAATCGATACGATGTGGCAATTGCACTGACAAATGCACATGTGGTGACAGCACCGGATACCATTCGGTATTTTATGCGGGACGCCCGGGGCATGGAAACGAAGGTACTCGAACGGATTTCCATCAAAATCAGCACCTCATTGCACGTGGTCAATCGCAATGGCGAAAGCATCTCTGCAAAAATCGTGCGCCTCGACCCTGAAGTAGATCTGGCTTTGCTCAAACTCAATATTCCCAACCCGATGAGAGACCCATCGCCTTTTTCTCGGCGGCTGGGCAAAACATCGGATCTGCAATGGGGCAATTTTGTCTATATCGCAGGTCATCCAAAAAACAAGATGCGCCTCACTGCGGGCACAGTGAGTTTGGACGAAGACAAAGATCGGTTTTTTGTCGATGCGCCCATCCGTGCGGGCTACAGTGGCGGGCCTGTAGTTGCCGTGCGAGATGGACTGCCCAATTTTGAACTCGTGGGTCTTTGTCGGGGAGCCACAACAGAAACATTCCGATTGCTGGTACCCAACCGAAAACTGAATGAAGGGGCGACATTATCGCCCGACTTGCTCGGTCACATCTCGGTTGAAGAGCGCGAGGTCGTGGAACCCGGTTTGGGTATCATCGTGGGAATAGAAGCCGTCAAACGCTTTCTATTGGACAGTCGCGAACCGCTCCGCGAGATCGGTGTAAATATCAAAACCGACGCGGCAATGCGAATGTGGGGGTTTTGAATCCGGGCGGATTTGTATTATATTCCAAATTACGCGATGTGTGACTTGAAAAATAAATGTGCTATACACCGTGTCATGCTGAGGAAGCCGATAGGCTGACGAAGCATCTGTTGCCCATGCACACTGTTGAGGCAGCAGATGCTTCGACTCCGCTGCGCTCCGCTCAGAATGACAGGGCTCTTATGACCTCTGACTTGAAATTACACATGACGTTCCAAATTGTTAATCCGAATTTGTAGGGGCGACCCCCTGTGGTCGCCCGTTGACCTTTTTACAAGGAGACCAATATGAAACATTTTACTGCTTCTTTGCTGAGCGTATTCCTTTTTCCCATTCTCGTCGGGGCGCACTGCGAGATACCGTGTGGGATCTATGGCGATGAGGGTCGGTTTGCTCTGCTATTGGAAAATGTGACCACCATTGAAAAGTCGATGAATGAAATCAATAAATTATCGGGAGAAAGCGAGAAAAACAACAACCAGATCGTGCGTTGGGTTGTCAACAAAGAGCACCATGCCGATCAGATTCGCGACATTGTCGCACAATACTTCCTGGCGCAGCGGATCACAGAACCTGCGGAAGGGGATGCCGCAGCCTATACTGAAAAGCTAATAGCCCTGCACAAAATTATACGCACGGCAATGAAATGCAAGCAAACCACAGACCCGAAAAACGCGCAGACCTTGCGCGATCACATAAACGCTTTTCAGACGCTTTACAATGCGAAATAAAGGACCGGGGACCGGGACGGCACAGGGGCCGTCCCCTACGATCTCCTGCGTTTGAACACAATCATTTTAGGGGCGGTGTCCCCGTGCCCGCCCGTCACAATTCATGGGACAATCTCCATCGAGACTGTCCTATTTTTTTTATTTTTTCTTGCGCTTCTGAAAGGTCTTTGATATATTCTCCGCCCCATTAGCACTCGACAAGTGAGAGTGCTAAAACACATCATCCGTTTCTTTTCACTCCACCTCGCAGAAGGAGGCTATAACAATGGCGAAGGTGAAACCCCTCGGGGATCGCGTACTACTAAAACCTGTTGAAGAAGACGAACAGGTCAAGGGCGGCATCATCATTCCCGACACAGCCAAAGAAAAACCCCAGCGGGGCGAAATTGTGGCTGTTGGCGATGGCAAGCCCGACGATTCGGGCAACCGGATCCCGTTGTCGGTCGCATCCGGCGATACAGTACTTTACGGCAAGTATTCAGGCACAGAAGTCCGTCTGGACGACGAAGACTATCTGATCATGCCCGAAGGCGATATTTTAGCGATCATTGATTAATACCAATCATTAACGGTACGAGTTTTAATCAGGAGGATAATAATGGCCAAGCAACTCGAATTTGATGTTGCAGCTCGAGAAGCCCTCAAACAGGGTGTGGATCAGTTGTCCGACACCGTAAAAGTGACACTGGGACCCAAGGGCCGCAATGTTGTACTGGACAAAAAATTTGGTTCTCCCACTGTCACCAAAGACGGTGTCACGGTAGCCAAAGAAGTCGAATTGGAAGACCCCTATGAAAATATGGGTGCTCAGATGGTCAAAGAAGTTGCATCTAAGACCTCTGACGTAGCTGGCGATGGCACAACCACAGCAACCGTGCTCGCACAGTCGATCTTCCACCAGGGCTTGCGCAATGTAACAGCCGGTGCCAACCCCATGGACCTCAAGCGCGGTATCGACAAAGCCGTGGCAGCCTCTGTTAATCTGATACATGACATGAGCAAACCGGTGGCGGGGCGATCAGACATCGCACAGGTCGCTTCTACATCGGCCAACAACGACAAAGCCATTGGCGATTTGATTGCCGATGCAATGGAAAAAGTGGGCAAAGACGGCGTAATCACAGTCGAAGAAGCCCGCAGCATCGAAACCACACTGGACGTGGTCGAAGGCATGCAGTTTGACCGCGGATATGTGTCGCCTTATTTTGTCACCGATGCCGACAACATGGAAGCCATTCTGGAAGAAGCGTACATTTTAATTCACGACAAAAAAATCTCGGCAATGCGCGACCTGCTTCCCGTACTGGAAAAAATCGCACAAACGGGCAAGCCTTTGATGATCATTGCCGAAGATATCGAAGGCGAAGCCCTCGCCACACTGGTCGTGAACAAAGTGCGCGGCACATTGAAAATCGCCGCAGTAAAAGCCCCGGGCTTTGGCGACCGTCGCACGGCAATGCTCGAAGACATCGCCATCTTGACGGGTGGTCGCGTCTTATCCGAAGATGCGGGTTTCAAACTGGAAAATGCCACCACCGCAGACCTCGGTGAAGCCAAACGCATTACCATCGACAAAGACAACACAACCATCGTCGAAGGCGGCGGTAATAGTGCCGATATCCAGGGGCGCGTTGGACAAATTCGCCGTCAGATCGACGAAACCACATCTGACTACGACCAGGAAAAGCTGCAAGAACGCCTGGCCAAACTGGCCGGCGGTGTAGCCGTAATCAATGTGGGCGCTGCCACAGAAACCGAAATGAAAGAAAAAAAGGCCCGCGTTGAAGACGCGCTCCACGCGACGCGCGCCGCGGTTGAAGAAGGCATAGTCCCCGGCGGTGGCGTCGCATTAATTCGCGCTGCGGCTGGCCTGGACGAAACGCGCGAAAATGTCGAAGGCGACGAAAAAACAGGCGTGGATATCGTGCAACGCGCGCTGGAAGAGCCACTGCGCCAGATCGCCAATAACGCTGGAGTTGAAGGCGCTCTGGTCGTGCAAAAGGTCGCCGCTGGCGAAGGTAATCTGGGCTATAATGCCGATACAGACGACTACGAAGACATGATTCAAGCCGGCGTGCCCGACCCGACCAAAGTCACGCGGTCTGCACTCGAAAACGCCGCTTCGATAGCCAGTCTGTTATTGACGACCGAAGCACTGGTGGCCGATATACCCGAACCCGAACCACCAGCACCTCCTGCACCTCCGGGTGGTGGGATGTATTAAACGGTCAGTCTTTCGCAAAAAAAGGACATCCTGTTGGGTGTCCTTTTTTGTTTGGAATTATATACAATATACCAGGATCAATCAGTTTTGGACCGTAGAATCGAGGTTCGAATCCCAGTTGGGCAACCTATTTTTTCGCTGAACTTTGATTCTATCTTCAAAGACCGTAAGAGTTTTTGCTCCAACTGAGCAACACTTACGGCCTTTTATTTTTTTATCAAAAGTTTCGAAAGCGATCAATTCTTTCACCATACCGCTCATTCATCGCTCAAATTTTACACTAACGCCCGTTCTCCTCTATCCCCGCTTCAACAGGCAATCTTGAAATTCAAGCTGTGAATAAGACCGCAATACAGCATATCAAAGGCATAATAAGGTACCTGAACTTCTTTGGAGCCTTTTTATCGTGCAATTTTGTGATATTTGCATTTTTTGGCTCGATATTTGCTTTGGATTCTGACTGTTGCGTTTGTCCAAAATACGACCAAATCCCAGACCAAGCATATCACAGGGCAGACATTGAAACCATATCCAGGCCGAAATTGCATTAGAAATCTATTTTCTCTATACTTATATTAGAAAAGTGAAAAGGCACAACAGAATGGCGGAGAAAACAGACGAAGAAAGGGTGTCAATTTGGAGCACGGGAGACACAGAAAGAACATGGCTGATAGCTTTAGCAGTACTGTTCTTTGTCTCTTCTCTATCACTGGTTCTTTGGTACAATTGGTACAAAATTACTAAACCTGATTACGATGCAATTATTACGGTAATCAGTATTATAGGATCCATAGGTCTCTCTGCTATCACTTTAGCATTCTTCATTATAGAGGGGGTAAATCTCATGATCGTCCCAGTTCAAAAAATCCGTGCTGAGACTGAAAGATATCTTGAAAAACGCTTCCAAGATGGGCAAAGAAAAGGACATGAGGAAACCATTGCCATAGTAAAAAAAATGCATCCGGATATTGACATAGAAGCCATACGCGCTGCCTTAGAAGATCAAAATGGGAGTACAACAAATGGTCAGTGATTATAAAAATCCTTTACAAAGAGAAGCTCACATGGACCTTATCTGCGAATCATTTCTTTTTTAATACCTTACCCACCACAAAAAAACACCCGATTATTGATCACCTCGCCTATTTCTTTATCCGGATAACGGGATTCCCCATCAAAAAAAACAAAAGGCGGGTACTGCCCTGCGGGAATGGTATTGGCACCAGCAGGACGTTCCAGATTCGCCTCATTAAAAATCGCATCCTGGGGCAAAGCGAGTTGCGACTTCCAATCCCCATCCTGCAAAGTCAACCAGACCAGACGCTTATCCTCTGTCTCCCAATTTAATCCACGCGTGGGCTTGCCCTCATTCCAGCCCCTTCCAAGAGGCTGAAACTCCAGCAAAGCATAAAGCGTACCCGCTTCATCCATACTAAACGCCCCCCGGCACCCCGTCGGCCGGTGGCCTGGAAAACCCGTATCAATGGACTCTCGCTGCCACACACCCTTTGCATCGAGATAGGCGTGAACGATCTCACCCGGCTCATCCAAATGTGAAACATAGAGAATATGTGGTCCCTCAGAAGAAACCACAATACAACCCTGTGAGAGAACCTCGGGACGGGGCATAGGTTCGTGGCGCTCATCCTCCTCAGAACGCGCAAGAACATCGAGCTGCTCGGGCCGCGCTGGCAACTCGACGCGCGAGCCATCGGCCCTCTCCCACGTCTCGCCACCATCTCGGCTACACATATAACACACAGCCTGATGCAGCCCGCGCTGATCGTAGATTCCCCTGCCCTCGTAAAAATCCACCACAAGATGAAGAACACCATCTGCACCCACAGCCATACCAGTCTGGAAAGCACCATAACCCGTATAATCCTCACGCCGTTTGACCAATTTCCCGCGCGCTTCCCAGACTCCACCCTTATCTTTAGAATAAAAATCCACACCATCCCAGCGATTGGATGAACGCACCGTCAAATAAAGCGCATCGTCCAAACCGCACACAACAACCGGATAGGTCCCCGACCCGGCTGGCTCTCCCTCTGTCCACTCACTCGCATCATTGGGCCGCACCGACCGCCGATACGTCACCGGCGAATTATGACCACTCATAATAGCCTGCAAGTAGCCCTGATGGTCAATAGTCATAACCGGACGCGCGTGATTATCGCGTCCCTGATTAAGCGTAAACGGTCCCAAACATTCGCCAGTATCGCGATCAAAAGTGCAAACCCTGTTAAAATAGCCCTCACGCGTAACATCCTGCCAGACCACATGCGTCCTACCCTCGTACGTAACAACCTTATTCCCCGCGCCAGAAGTCGCGCGCTCACTACCAATTTGAGAAATTAATCTGGTCACATTGAACTCCCTCGAGTGCATCATATCCTAAACCGCTCAAAAATTAGATACTGATACGAATGTTCTTCGCCCGCCTCATACAAACACCCAACATCTCCATCGGGTAACAGAGTTAGGCAGGAATACGCTGCTGGACCCTCGTGCAACAGCTTTTCCCGGACCCATGTCTCTCCGCCATCCTCGCTCAAACGCACAGTCATATTCTCGCGCTCGCCTCTACCCTTCCCCGGATAAAACCGATCTCCAGCTTCGGGACTTTCCACCGGCGTAAGCGACACCGGATTTGAAAAAAACAATCGGTCGCCTTCGCCTATCAAACTCGCCTGACATTTTGGACACGGCAAATTCGCATCGTGTACAACCTCCGACCAACTGTGTCCACCATCCCCACTCACCGAAATCCCCCGCAACCCTTCGCTAAACGTCTGCATCCGAATATTCATCTTCAACGACCCATCCGCCAGTTCCACAACCTGACATTCATTCGCACCCGGTGTAATCAACGCACTCATCTGCCAAGTCGCCCCGTGGTCATCGCTATAAATTGTATGCGAACCATTCCCATAAGTCTCATCCTCTCGATGATCGCACGGAATCACCAGCCGCCCCCTGTGCTCCCCCCGCTGCAATTGAATACCAACACCCGGACCCGTCGCATACCAATTCCACGAAGGCTTCTTCACAACCGCAGTAATCTCCGTGGGATCTGCCCACGTCTTCCCATCATCCCCACTATGCGTAATGAACACATCGTCATTCTCCCGACAAAACGGTAGCCAGATCACACCCGTATCACCATCCACCACAGGACACGGATTACCAATCGTCACCTCCCCAGGCTCCCCGTAAATCAACAACTGTTCAGACCACGTCTCCCCACCGTCCTCTGACCGCTTCACCAGCAAATCGAGATCCCCGTGATCCCCGCGCCCGGTGCGCCGCCCCTCGCAAAACGCCAGCAAAGTCCCCGCCTTTGTCACCAGCAATGCCGGAATGCGATACGTGTGATACCCATCCTGGCCACTGGTATATACATGTGTCTTCATAACGCCTCCCTTGTATTATGACCTCTCCACAGGAACCAGCCGCAGTGCATTCTCGCAATAAATCTTCCGCCTGACATCCTGTGGCAAATCTAACCCATCTATATGTACCTGCAACGCATTCCCCGGAGCATCGCGCCCAAACAACAAACGATCCTGATACTCGATCAAAAAATCCCGCCCCCTATCATCCATCCGCGTCAACGCATTCAAACCAGAACCCGCCGACAAATCCGCCCAGAGATTCGCATAGTGTGCAAACAAATCAAACAAACGCCCCCCCGGCACAATTGGACCCGAAGGATATACCTCCGCATCAGTCGCCTCATCCCCACTCACATGCCGCCAGAACCCAGGCGCGTGACCGACAAACGTCGTATCTGGACACGCCTGCAACGCCTGCTCCAGCGCGCCAATCTCCCCACCATACCAGGCCTCCTGATACACCCCATTCAAAAACGGCGTATCAATATGCAACACCACTGGCGCACCCAACTCACCCGCCTTGCGAAACAACAAAATCGCACGGGGATCGTTCAACAACATCCGATAGCTCCACTCCCCACACACCCGAACACCATGCGAATAATACGCAGCCTCAAAAAGCCCTGCGGCATCGCCCTCTGAAGGACAGGGACAATATCCCGCCACAAACCGATCGGGATATTTCTCACACGCCCGCGAAAGATCATTCAACGTCGTCCCCGCGTGCGTGCCATCGGGCCGTGCATTGACCGGATTAAACACGCGATGGCTGCTCGCCACATGCTCACCCGGCGGCAAATACCACGTAAGCAACCACGCCACATCATACCCGAACTGATCCATCTCATTCAGCACGCCCTCGGCATTCAAACCGTGATAATAAATGTGATTATGCGCATCAATAATCATCGTACAAACCCCCGGATTTCATGATTTCCCTTGACGAAGTTCAATCCTAAAATAATATTAATCTCGCGTCATTCAAGAACGAAAACCCCAATCACGGTCAAATGTCCAACTCTCAATTAGATCTCTCGACAAAAATCGCCAAAAGGCTCACGCTCAAAAACCCCGTCATCATGGCATCGGGCACTTTTGGACACGGCGCCGAATACGCGTCTCTCTTTGACCTGAGCAAAATCGGCGGCATCGTCACAAAAACCATCACCTATCACCCCCGGGCGGGCAACCCACCGCCGCGCACAGCCGAAACCCCATCCGGCATGCTCAACGCCATTGGACTGACCAACCCGGGCATCGACGCATTCATCGCCGAAAAAGTCCCACCCCTCGCCGCGCTCAACACCGGACGCATCGTCAGCATAGCGGGGACATCGGACCGGGAATTTGCCGACATGGCCGCCCGATTCAACGACCTCGAAGGCATAGACGCCCTTGAACTCAACATCTCATCGCCCAACATGAAAGACGGCGGCATGCTCTTTGGCTGTTCCGAACGCGCCGCCCACAACGTAACCCGAGCCGTCAAAGCCGTATCGCAATTACCCATCATCGTCAAACTCACCCCAAACGTAACCGACATCGCCGCCATAGCCGGCGCAGTCGAAGAAGGCGGAGCAGACGGCATCGCCCTCATCAACACCCTGCTGGGCATGGCAATAGACATAGACACCCGCCGTCCCATCCTGGGAAATATCACAGGCGGCTTATCAGGCCCCGCGATCAAACCCGTCGCCCTCGCCCTGCTCTGGAAAGTCGTCGAACGCGTCTCTGTCCCGGTCATCGGCATGGGCGGCATAGCCACAGCGCGCGACGCCATTGAATTCCTCATCATTGGCGCATCCGCCATACAGGTCGGAACCACGACCTTTGTTCGCCCCCTTGCAGCCCTGGAGATACTCAATGGCATTGCAGACTATTGCAAAGCACACAAAATCGACCGCATATCCGACCTCGTCGGCAGCATGCAACCACCTGCGGCGCATTAAAATCTCCCACCTGCTCTGCATCCTCCTCTGCGTCTCTATCATGGGATGTGCCTCGCATCCCCGCTATCGCGGCAAACCCATCACAGACAAACCCAAACCCTCCAAACCCTCCAGGACCGTATCTCCGTCCCCCAAATACCGATCATCTCAAATAGGCTACACATCCTACTACGCGCACAAATTTCACGGACGACCAACAGCCAGCGGTGAAATCTACGACATGAACGGCCTATCCGCCGCACACCGCGAATTGCCCCTCGGCACAATCATTCGCGTCACCCACCTGGGCAACGGCAAATCCGTCGTCGTCAAAGTAAATGACCGCGGTCCCTTCGTTGATGGACGCATCCTCGACCTCTCCCTCGGTGCAGCCAAAAAACTCGACATGGTCGATGAAGGCGTTGCCAGAGTCAAAATCGAAATCGTCAAAGCCGTCAATTAACCCCATCCCAATATTCATACATATCCGCAATCACATCGTCAATCGGAGCGCGGTGGGTTTCCACATCGCGAATAGTCGCTTGCTCTGCCGCTTCATCGAGCAATGTCGGTATCGATATCTGTGCCGCATCGAACGTAAAGTGATGGCGATTGCCTTCGCTCTCAATAAACTGAACGCCTGAAAGTTGCGGTGGAAACGTATCGGCAGTCTCAATAATAAGATGCCTGCGGTCCCCAAATTGACCGCGCAATTCTCGAAAATCCCCATCAAACGCGATATTGCCCTTATCGATTATCACAATGCGCCCCGCGAGCTGCTCCAGCTCATCCATATCGTGACTCGTGATCATAACCGTAACGCCCTTTTCGCGATTGAGATTCTTGATAAACTCCAGCATATTGCGTTTGGCAAGCACATCAACCCCAATGGTAGGCTCGTCCAAAAAGAGAATCTCAGGCTCGTGCATAAGCATAAGCGCGAGATCCGCCCGCATCTTTTGTCCCAGACTGAGTTGACGCGCGAGACTATTGAAAAATTCATCAATCCCGAGAAGATTCTTCACAAAATCGAGCATAGCATCATACCGATCCCGGGGAATATCCCAGACCACCCGCTTCCACTCAAAACTCGCCGCAACGGGCTGATCCCACCACAACTCTGTCCGCTGACCAAAAACCACGCCAATGCGCTCGACATAATGCACGCGATCCTTCATCGGATCCATACCCAGACAGCGAACCGTCCCAGACGTCGGTGCAAGAACACTGGAAAGCAGCTTAACAGTCGTGGATTTTCCCGCACCATTGGGACCTGCATAGGCGACAATCTCGCCGCGGCGAATCTCGAGATTCACCTTCTGCAACGCGCGAATCTCCCGGACATTGGGCCGAAACAAATTCTTGAAAACATCCCGAACCTTCTCCGAACGCTGGCGCTGGTAAAAAATCTTATCGACCTCGGTAAGCTCAACCGCGATGTCCGAAACCGAGGTAGCGCTGTGACCCGGTCTGTGCATAGTGCTGCATTCCTTTTTTAAATAAAATCCATGCGATCAGAGACAGAACCGCCGCCACAAGCGGCGTATGCCACAGGCTCGACGGCGCAATACCCAGCAACTGGCGGCAGGGATACCACGCGACAAAACCCACGGGCAAAACAGTAAGCATACTGACAAGCACATAGCTGCTCAGCCCATCCAGCGGAAAAGACTTGAGCTGGAACATAAAATTGACCGCGCGGCTGCTAATTTCCTCCGCGGCAACCGGCGCCCAAAAAGCCAGACTTCCCCACACAAAAGAAAAAGCCAGCACAATCGCGCAGGAAGACGCGAGATTGCAAAAAAACATCAACCACCAGTACATGGTAAGCACCGCATCGAGCTGAAAAATAGCCCATGTCCAAATACCAATCCCCGTGAACAAAGACCACGACCCGGAAAAAGGCATAAAACCCTCGGTTAATAGACCCATCCACACCGGCTGGGGTTGCACGAGCGTATGATCCATCTGACCGCGCCCAATGCGGCGGCTGATCTGGAGCACATTATAGCTAAACCCCATATCTAAAAACCCGCGAACAAGCGCGGCATACCCCAGCATAAAAACAATTTGATCCCGCGACCACAGGCCAATACCCTCAAACCGCTCAGCCAGCAGAAAAACCGCTGTAACACCCGCGAGATTGAGAATGATATCGGAGACAATATTAATAAAAAAAAACCGAAAATCCCGCGTCATCCACATAAAATCCAGATAAGCCTGCACCCGCCAGCGGGCGAAGAGTTTTGTCAAAGTCTTCACAAAAATTAAACCTCCTGGATCGCGGCTTTAAGCATGCCGCGATGACGATGGTCCGCCCTTTACTCTTCACACTTCATCGTGAACTGGTCTGGACTGCGACCAGTTGTACCCCGTTCCACACTTCACACTTCTTTATCCCCCATGCGAAACCAGACGTTCGCGATTGGCATTCCAGAGCAAGTGAGCGACGGGCCAGAGCACAACAGCCCAGAAAGCTTGAAGACCGATGAGAAAAAGGGGATCCCCCGTACCCGTATAAATGCGCAGCGGCGCGGACGCCAGCGAGGCAAAAGGCAAAAAAGTCAGAAAATCCCCAATCCCCCATGGCATCAGCGCAAGTGGAATAATCGCGCCCGACAACAAAACGCTAACCGCATCTCGAATCTGCGTCAAAGCATAGACATGTTGTTCCAGCAAAACCATAAAACTCGCAAAAATGAAATCAAACGCCGCGCCGATGGCAATGCCCAGCACCAGACTACACAAAAACAAAACACCGGCAAACGCGCTTTCCGGCAAAGGATCGACCCCCAGAAGGGGCGCCAGACAAAAAAGCGGCAGTGAAAACAAAATGAGATTGGGCAAACCCGAACCAAACATCTCCGCAATAAACTGGCCGTAAATCCCCACCGGGCGCAAAAAGCGATTGGCAATATCCCCGCGCCAGAGCGCCCCGTCCAGACCTGTACGCACAGAAATCTGCCCGGCAAAAACCTCGGCAATCAGAGTATAAGTAAGCACCGCATTGCGCGTCATACCAGAAACCTCTCCGGACTCGGGCAACAACATCCGCCACAAAGAAAGCAGAAACACCACGCGCAACAGACGCAAAACAGAGCCACCGACAAGAACCCACCCCTTGTCATCCAGCGACCGGGTGGCAACCATGATAATCGTCTTAAAATGTTTATGAGTTGTAATGAACATGGATTCATCAATAATGAAAAAACACTGGATCGCGGCTCAACATCATGCCGCGATGACGATGGTCCTCCCTTCACACTTCACACTTCCCCAAAAATCCGATCCACTGTATCCACCGCCTGCACAATACAATCGGGAATCGCCGATCCGCGATACGCACTCCCCGTCAAAAACAACCCACCCACCTGTGCGGCGAGACGCTCCATCTCAGCCACGCGCTCCAGATGCCCCACATCGAACTGGGGGCGTCCTCTTCTCCAGCGAAAAATGCGCGCAAACAGAGGATCAGCCGTCAACCCCATCAAATCTTCCAACTCCTCGCGCGACAGTGCAATCAGCGCCTCATCATCCAGATCCACCAGATCTTCCTGCCCTGCTCCTCCCACAAAAGTACGCACCAGAACACCATCGTCCGGCGCGCGAAAATTCAACTTCGTCGAAACCCATGTACACGCCGTAATCCGACGCCCCTCGTGTTTTGGCGACAAAAAACCAAACCCCTCAAAATCGTGTTGCCCCTCAACATCCCTCTTCCGATACGCCAGCGAAACCGTCGCCGTTGAAACATAGCGAATACCGCGCAACAAAAGACTCAAATCCGGCGCAAAATCCGCCACCAGATCAGCGGACACATAAGCCGGCGTCGCCATCACCACGGCATCTGTCCCGATCACCTCATCACCAGCGACCACCTCAAATCCCCCACCCACCTTTCTAACAGACCCAACCGCAACACCCCGGCGCAAATCCCCATCCAAACCCGCAATCAAAGTATCGACCAACTCACCCATCCCACCGACCAGCGTCTGAAATATCGCAGTCCCCGTAGATGCGCGCGCCTTCCTCATCGCCCGCACCCCCTTAATCAAACTCCCATAGCGCTGCTCCATCGCCACATACATCGGAAACGCACATTGCATACTCAAACGCTCTGCATCTGCACTGTGGATACCCGCCAGCATTGCCCCGCCAATATTCACAGCCTCCACGCCCAAACGCCGCCGAATAAAACTCGCCAGACTCTCATCGCCCTCGTCTCTCCGCCGCGGAACAAACACCTCCAGCCCCATCCTCACCTTTCCACAAAACGAATACAAAGGTGACGTCGCAAGGGACCAAAATCTCACAGGCACCAGTGAAAAATCCTCCGGAAAAGCCACCAACTTCCCATCCCGCACCAAAAACGTCCGCTGCCGATCATTATTCGTCGAAATCAGCCGATCCGCCAACCCCAGATCCTCACACAACTGAATACCCGCGGGCTTTTGCGTCAGCAGCAAATCCGGACCGCCCTCAATCAAAAAACCATCCACCGACTCCGTCGCAATCATCCCGCCCCATCGGTCACTGCGCTCCAGCAAGGAATACTGAATGTCCCGACCTTGCTCTCGCGCTCTTTTTTCCAAATAAAAAGCGGTCGCAAGACCCGCTATGCCACCGCCAATAATAGTTATATGCATATCGCTCTCAGCCTTCAGCTTTTAAATCACCTCTTCCACCGCATCGGCAATCGCCTCGATAAACACGGGATCGCTATTCATCATCTCTGTGCGTTCCAGACGCATCCCGCATCTTTGTGCAATCTCCTGGCAACCGATATCAATATCGTAAAGCACCTCCACGTGATCGCACACAAAACCAATAGGCGAGACCAGAACATCGCGATAATTGCCAGAAGCCAGAGCGGGAATCACATCCTCAATCTGCGGACCCAACCATGGCTCGCCCGTATGTGCGGCGCTCTGATATGAAAACATCCAATCCACCGGACCCAATCGATCCACAATCGCCTGAGCATTGCGCTTTAATTCATCGTCATAGGGATCGCCCATCTTCAGCAACCGGGCCGGCAAACTATGCGCCGAAAAAACCACCTTTGCCTTCCGCCTCGCATCCTCCGGAAACCTCTCCAACCCCGCCCGTACCTTTGCCGCCTGCGCCTCAATCAACCGGGGCTGATCGCACCACGAATTGACATAGGCAAACTCAATATCACTCCCCACCTCTTTTAATGCATCCTCAACCTTCTGCTGATAGAGCCAGGTACTCATCCGCGAATAATGCGGCGCCATCACAATGCCCACAGCCTTTTCAACACCATCCCCCTGCATCTTCGCCACCGCCTCCACGATCCGCGGCTTCCAGTGACGCATCCCCGTATATGCCTTCACATCCCGCCCGCGTTTCTTCAACACCGCCTCGACATGCCCTGCCTGCTCAAACGTGCGTTCATTCAGCGGCGACCTGCCACCGATCTGCGCGTAGCGACTGCGAAACTCCGCCACAAAATCTGGCGACATCGGCCTCCCACCCCGAATATCGCTCAAATAAGCCGCCATATCATCCAGCGAATCGGGGCTGCCATAAGCCATTAAAAGCACGCCAATTATTTTCTCATCGCGCCGTATATTCATGCACAAAATCAACCAATTTCCGCACATTTTCCACAGGTGTGCGCTGTAAAATCCCATGACCCAAATTAAAAATATGTCCCGGCCTTCCCCTCACCGAATCCAATATGCGCCTCGTCTGCCGCATTATCTCCTCAAAAGGCGCGAACAACACAACGGGATCCAGATTGCCCTGCACACCCACATCATCGCCCAAACGGCGCCACGCCACATCTATATCAATGCGCCAATCAACGCCAATAACATCGCCCCCCGCCTCTTTCAACAACTCGAGAATACCCGCCGTACCCGTGCCAAAATGAATAAGCGGCACATCCACCTCTTCTTTCGCAATCGCAATCGCCTTTTGCGAATGCGGCAACACGTACTCGCGATAATCAGCCGGACTCAACGCCCCGACCCAGCTATCAAACACCTGCAACACCCCGGCACCCGCCCGGGCCTGAGCGATGAGATAATCCCCAATAGCTGTCGCCATCATATCCATCAAACGATGCCATTGCGCTGGCTCGCCGTACATCAACCCCTTGGCAATCTCGTAATTGCGCGACGAACCGCCTTCCACCGCATAACAAACCAGCGTAAAAGGCGCACCTGCAAAACCAATCAACGGAACGCGACCATTGAGTTCTGCGACAGCCATCCGAATGGCATCGCCCACATAAGGCATCGCCTCTTCGGCGGGACTCACGGTCAACGCATCGATATCTGCCACCGTGCGAATCGGATTGTGAATAACCGGACCTTCTCCTTTTACATAATCCAGATCCAAACCCATCGACTCGAGAATCGGCAGCAAATCCTGAAAAATAATCGCAGCATCCACATCATAGGCGTTCACGGGTTGCATCGTAATCGCCGTAGAGATCTCGGGCGTCTTCACCATATCGAGAAAACTATAGCGATCGCGATACGTCCAATAAGCCTTCATATACCGCCCGGCCTGACGCATGAACCAAACAGGCGTCGCATCCACACATTCGCGACGACACGCCTTTAAAAAACGATCTGAACCCTCACGCATCATCCATCCCCTCCAGCACCCGCATCAAATCCTCCAGCGATACAATTTCTTCGCCAGTTCTGAGAGCCTCTGGCGCGGCATCTTCCCCAGCAGTACCAAACACAAACCACTCAAACTCGCGCAAAAACTTCAAACAATGCCACTCACCTGTACGCGCGTAATCTTCGCTACACAACTCCCGTGGAATCGGGCACCCGTCGTAAAGCCCGCGGGGACACGGCCGGCGTTTTTTCCCCATCCTTATACCTCACAAAATTTTAAGATGTTGATCCAATTCGTAACCCGTCACCTGCGCCCTGTAATTGGCCCATTCGATCTTCTTATTCGCAATAAACTTCTCAAAAATGTGATCCCCCAGGGCATTGCGAAGCAAATCGCTACCCTCGGCCAGATCAATAGCCTGTGACAGATCCAGAGGCAGAGTCTTAATACCCGCGTTCTCCCGCTCGGCACTGGACATCTCAGCCACATTTTTTTCCATAGGCGGCGGCACCTCATACTGTTTTTCAACACCCTCTAATCCCGCAGCCAACATAATTGCAAATGCCAGATAGGGATTGCAGGCCGGATCGGGCGACCGGTATTCGATGCGCGTTGTACTCTCCTTATCCAGAGAATAGGCCGGCACGCGCACCAGATCCGATCGGTTAACCACCGACCACGTCGTGTACAAAGGCGCTTCATAACCCGGCACCAACCGCTTATAAGAATTGACCCACTGATTGGTCACCAGCGTTATCTCACACGCGTGTTTGAGCAAACCCGCGATAAAATACCGCGCCGTATCCGACAGATGGTATTCGCCTTCAGCGTCGTAAAACGCGTTAGCCTCTCCCTTAAACAGCGACATATTCGTATGCATACCATTGCCATTGACGCCAAAAATGGGTTTGGGCATAAACGTCGCCCAAACGCCGTGCTTCACGGCAATCTCCTTCACAACCAAACGGTAGGTCATCGCATTGTCCGCCATCGTCAGCGCATCGGTATAAAGCAAATCGATCTCGTGCTGGCTCGGCGCGTCCTCGTGATGGCTGGACGCCACCTCAATCCCCATCTTCTCCAGCGTCAACACCGTATCCCGGCGCAAATCACTCGCCACATCCAGAGACGTCTGATCAAAATATCCACCCTCATCCAAACCCACGAGAGGAACCTCGGGTTTTTCAAAATAGAAAAACTCCATCTCTGGACTGACGTAAAACGCAAAACCCATATCGCCTGCGCGTCTCAAATTTTTTTTCAGCACCCAGCGCGGATCTCCCCGATATGGATTTCCCCCCGGCTGGAGAATATCGCAAAACATACGCGCAACCGTACCGCCTTCTTGCGGACGAAAAGGCAGCACCTGAAAAGTATTGGGATCGGGCATCGCGATCATATCGCTCTCGTCAATGCGCGCAAAACCCTCTACGGACGACCCATCAAAACCGATCCCCTCTGTCAAAGCACCATCGAGTTGCTCAACGGGAATGGCGACACTCTTTAGAAAACCCAAAATATCCGTAAACCAGAGCCTGACAAATTTGACCCCGTGTTCTGACGCGGCATTCAACACGTATTCGCGGCTTCCTTCATTCATAGTTCTGACCTGTATTTTAACTGTGAAACAGCATCGAAATAATAGTCAAACTTACGCTGATTATATTTCCAGCAGGTTTCATAAGTGTTTCGCTAATATTAAAAGCAATGGGATTTATGCAGAGAAAATCTATTTGCTTACCAGGGTATCTTTTATTATGCTGTCTGCGATTCGGTTACAAACGTTTCTTATTGCTCCATAGTTTTAAAAAACAACTCCTCAGAGAGAGGACGCAGCTATAGGGGCTTATTTTTCCAAAAGGGAGGACCATCGTTATGAACCTTCGAACATTACTCACTATTCCCATTGTCGGACTGCTCGTGCTGGCCGGCGTCTTTTCCAATGCGCCTCCTGCCCTGGCAGATTGTCCACCCCCTCCCGGCGTGACGCCTCCTGCGGAACCGAGTGTGACGGCACAACAGGTGGAAGATGGCAGCGCCACCCTGAAGGAATTCGCGCTGGCCCTGAAAAATCATCCGGAGTTTAGCCAAGTATCGGCGAGTTTGCATAGGCTATTGCACCTTGGATGTCTCTTCAGGCAGGAGGGGGGGCCGTACCGTTCCGGTTCCACCTACATCGTGCAACTGACGCCCGACGGCAGGCTATCCGCTCACGCAAAGAACATGTCCTTGTCGGGCCGGCTACTCAACCCCTTGATATATGGAGCGATCCTTCAAGCATTGGGAATCAACCCAGCCGACCTCACCGACCGTGCTGCGGCCCTAGCCGCTTTCGCTGCCGCGGTAGCCGGGGATGGCGGCCCGTTCAATGTGCCCGATATCCCAGGGGCTTCCGGCTATGCCGCCGCAGTTATATCGCCCAGTTTCCAGACCCCGATCGTGCTGCTCGTGGGATTCGATCTCAACGAATCTCACGTAGTTGAAGAAGAGATCGATTACGGCGACCCGACCATTACCGCCAGGGACGTGGTAGATCGAGAAACCCTGAAGGCCTTCGTCACGCAAGCGGGGGAGCGGTATCGCGAAATCTCACAGAGCGGCGATCCAGCCGCTTTCTATAAAGCCAGGATCGCACTTCGGGATGAGAACGGGCCCTGGAGACACGGTTCCGTGTACCTCTATGTCCTGGATCTTACCAGCAACATCATCACGTTTCACGGTGCGTTTCCGGACAGATTCGAGCTTCGACCTCTGATAGCCACTGTCCGAGACGTCGTTACTGGAGAGCTCATTCTGCCTCAGGTCATCGAAGCGGCAAAAAGTAACCCGGAAGGCGGCTTCGTGGAGTATTACTTCGACGATCCCACCGACGACACAGACAGCGCCGACATCCCTAAGGTGGGATACGCACGCGAGTTCAAAGGTGAACTCATTTTAGGTGACCGCGTAGTCCCACTTCACTTCATCATTGGATCGGGTTTTTATGGGCGCGCACCCGATGGTGTCTCGACTGATCCCCGTACAGAAGTGGAAGCCACAGTTATAGGCGACGCCGTCGAGGGATTGACCGTCGAGTTTGCGCGATCCATCGCTGGCCAACAGCCCGACTACGCCTATAGCGCCATCACAGATGCTGCTGGCTATTTATCCCTCACCATCTCCAGCGCGGACGGGGTAAGTGGTTACTATCTCGCCCGTGCCCGCAACGCCGATGGCGAGATCGTCGGTCAGTGGCACAGCATTCCCCTCAACCAGAATCAACGCCAGGTCCTGGAACTGACCCTAAGCGGCGATATGAAGGTCGTACGCGTCGAACCACTAACCGCATCCAAGCCCGTGGTCGTATCCGAGCCCGTGGCAGTATCCGAGACAGTACCAGAAGTTAGTGGTCTGGCACCCAACTTTCCCAACCCATTCAACAGCGCCACCCTGATTACCTACCACCTGTCCAGCCCCGGTCCGGTGCAACTGGTAATCTACAATGTGCTGGGTCAGCCCGTACGCACGCTGGTGGATCAATCCCAGGCCGCAGGCTCCTACCAGATACGGTGGGATGTTCTCGACCAGCGGGGCGTCTCGCTGTCAACGGGGATCTACATCGCACGTCTGAGCTATCCTAACGGGATACAGACGCAACGGTTGCTCTACCTCAAGTAGTGCCAATTTTTTCGAGAAGGAGAACCATTGTGATAAAAGCTCGAACATCACTCACATACATGATTCCTGTTGTCGGACTGCTCGTGCTGGCTGGCGTCTTTTCCAACGCCCTGGCAGATTGTCCACTTCCTCCCGGCGTGACGCCTCCTGCGGAACCGCCTGTGACGGCGCAACAGGTGGAAAACGGCAGTGCTACCCTGAGGGACTTCGCGCTGGCCGCGAGAGATCGATATAGGACCCCGATAAGCACTCTGGAAGGAGCACTATACTTTCAATGTCTCATCAGGCAGGAGGGAAGCCCCTATCGTTCCGGCTCCACCTACCTCATTCAACTGACGCCCGACGGCAGGGTGTACGAACACGCGAAGTCCATGGCATTGTCGGGCAGACTACTCAACCCCTTGATTTATGCAGAGATCCTTTCTGCGCTGGGAGTCGAACCAACTGTGCTGGCCAACCTGGCTTTTCCTGACCCTGATACCGCCGCCCAGGCTTTCGCCGCCGTCATGGCCACATTACAGCAAGAACCGGATGCTCCATTTGATGCGACCACTCCTATACCAGGCTTGCGACCAGGTATCCCAGGTGCTTCCGGCCATGCTGCCATTTTCTTGCTGGAAAATTCCGGCTTCCCGATCGTGTTGCTCGCCGGATTCGATCTCAATGAATCTCACCTGGTTCCCATTAGCGATGAAGCAATCGATTACGGCGACCCGACCGTTACCGCCAGGGACGTGGTAGATCGAGAAACCCTGAAGGCCTTCGTCACGGAAGCAGGCGAGTACTTTATCGCAATCCAGGAGAATGCCACCAGTCCATCCGATATCGCGAAAGCCAGGATCGCCGCGCGCGATCCGAACGGGCCCTGGAGACACGGCCCCGTGTACCTCTACGTCCTGGATCTTACCAGCAACATCGTCCTGTTTCACGGCGCGTTTCCGGACAGATTCGAGTGGCGACCTCTGGTGGCGACCGTCCGAGATGTCGTGACCGGATGGCTCATTCTGCCGCAGGTCATCGAAGCGGCGAAGAGTAGCCCGGAAGGCGGCTTCGTGGAGTATTACTTCGACGATCCCACCGACGACACAGACAGCGCCGACATTCCCAAGGTGGGATACGCACGCGAGTTCACTACTACAGTCGGGAGGACTGATGGAACCGCATTCACACTAAACCTCGTCATTGGATCGGGTTATTATGGGCGCGCCCCCGATGGTGTCTCGACTGAACCCCGTACAGAAGTGGAAGCCACAGTCATAGGCGACGCCGTCGAAGGATTGACCGTCGAGTTTGCGCGATCCATCGCCGGCCAGCCAGCCGACTACGCCCATAGCGCTGTCACAGATGCCAATGGCTCTTTGTCCCTGACCATCTCCAACCCAGATGGGGTCAGTGGTTACTATACAGCCCGCGCCCGCAACGCCGATGGCGAAACCGTCGGCCAATGGCACAGCATCCCCCTCAATCGCAATCAACGCCAGGTCCTGGAACTGACCCTGGGCGGCGGTATGAAGGTCGTACGCGTCGAACCACTAACCGCGTCCAAGCCCGTGGTCGTATCCGAGCCCGTGGCAGTATCCGAGACAGTACCAGAAGTTAGTGGTCTGGCACCCAACTTTCCCAACCCATTCAACAGCGCCACCCTGATTACCTACCACCTGTCCAGCCCCGGTCCGGTGCAACTGGTAATCTACAATGTGCTGGGTCAGCCCGTACGCACGCTGGTGGATCAGTCCCAGGCCGCAGGCTCCTACCAGATCCGGTGGGATGTTCTCGACCAGCGGGGCGTCTCGTTGTCAACGGGGATCTACATCGCACGCCTGAGCTATCCTAACGGGGTGCAGACGCGACGGCTACTCTACCTCAAGTAGCGCCAATTTTCCCGAGAAGGAGAATCATCGTGATAAAAACTCGAACATTACTCACTATTCCTGTTGTCGGACTGCTCGTGCTGGCCGGCGTCTTTTCCAACGCCCTGGCAGATTGTCCACTTCCTCCCGGCGTGACGCCTCCTGCGGACCCGCGTGTGACGGCGCAACAGGTTGAAGACGGCAGCGCGAGCTTGGAGGAATTCGCGCTGGCCGCGAGAGATTTCTTTAGGAGCGAGTCCCGGGGACAACCGACTCTTGAACGAGCGGCATACATCGGATGTCTCACAAGGCAGGACGATGGAATTTGGCGTTCCGGTTCTACGTACATCGTGAGCCTGACGCCCGACGGAAGGGTGTTCATTCACGCGAAGGACATGTCATTGTCGGGCAGGCTGCTCAACCCCGTGATTTATGGAGCGATCCTTTCCGGGCTGGGCGTATCCATGAGCGATCTGGCCAATCTGGTATCTCCTGATCCTGCTGTCGCCGCCCAGGCGTTCGGCGCCGTCATGAGCACATTGATTCAGGAACCGGACGGCGCATTCGATGCGACCACCCCTATTCCAGATCTGTCACCAGGCATACCAGGCGCCTCCGGCTATGCCGGCGTCTACTTCTCACTCGGTTTTCAGAGCCCGATCGTGGTGCTCGCTGGGTTCGATCTCAATGAAACTCACTTGACTGAAGAAGACATCGATTACGGCGACCCGTCCGTTACTGCCAAGGACGTGGTGGACCGCGAAACCTTGAAGGCCTTCGTCACGCAAGCGATGATCTACTTTCGCGCAGCCTACGAAACCGGAGGTATAAGCGCTATCTCGAAGGTCAGGATAGCCTTTCGGGATCCGAACGGGCCCTGGAGACATGGTTCCGTGTACCTCTACATCCTGGATCGTACCAGCAACACAATTCTACTTCACGGCGCGTTTCCGAATAGATTCGAGCTTCAACCTCTGGTTGCGACTGTCCGAGATGTCGTGAGCGGACATCTCGTTCTGCCGCAGGTCATCGAGGCGGCGGCCAGCAGCCCGGAAGGCGGCTTCGTGGAGTATTACTTCGATGACCCCACTGACGACACCGACAGAGCCGACATCCCCAAGGTGGGATACGCACGCGAGTTCACCGGTGAAATCCAAAGGCCAGACGGAAGCGTAGTCCCAACTCACTACGTCATTGGATCGGGTTTTTATGGGCGCGCACCCGACGACGTTGTCTCAACCGATCATCGTACCCAAGTAGAGGCCACAGTCTCAGGCGACGCCATTGAGGGCTTGACCGTCGCGTTTGCGCGATCCATCGCTGGCCAACAGCCCAACTACGCCTATAGCGCTGTCACCGATGCCAATGGCTCTTTGTCCCTCACCATCTCCAGCGCAAATGGCGTGAGTGGGTACTATATGGCCCGTGCCCGCAACGCCGATGGCGAGACCGTCGGCCAGTGGCACAGCATTCCCCTCAATCGCAATCAACGCCAGGTCCTGGAACTGACCCTGGGTGGCGGCATGAAGGTCGTACGCGTCGAACCACTAACCGCGTCCAAGCCCGTGGTCGTATCCGAGCCCGTGGCAGTATCCGAGACAGTACCAGAAGTTAGTGGTCTGGCACCCAACTTTCCCAACCCATTCAACAGCGCCACCCTGATTACCTACCACCTGTCCAGCCCCGGTCCGGTGCAACTGGTAATCTACAATGTGCTGGGTCAGCCCGTACGCACGTTGGTGGATCAATCCCAGGCCGCAGGCTCCTACCAGATCCGGTGGGATGTCCTCGACCAGCGGGGCGTCTCGCTGTCAACGGGGATCTACATCGCACGCCTGAGCTATCCCGGCGGGGTACAGACGCAACGGCTGCTCTACCTCAAGTAGCGCGCCGAACGGTTGGGTAAGACGCGCTATCCGCCCATCTCGCACACAAAGCCAACCAAACCCTCGCCCGGAAGAACCAGGCGAGGGTTTGGTTTTAGTGTAATTGTAGATTATGCAGAACTTGACCTTTTTTTGTAACAGCAATATATTCAAAGGCGATATATAAACCAAAAGTCTATATATCGCTTTTTTTGAAAGTCTTAAATCTAACTCAAAAGGGAGGACCATCGTGATGAAAACTCGAACATTACCCACATACCTGATTCCCATTGTCGGACTGCTCGTGCTGGCTGGCGTCTTTTCCAATGCGCCTCCTGCCCTGGCAGATTGTCCACCCCCTCCCGGCGTGACATCCCCTGTGGCACCGCGTGTGACAGCGCAACAGGTGGAAGACGGCAGCGCTACCCTGAAGGACTTCGCGCTGGCCTCGAGAGATCAATTCGTTATTCAGCTTCAGACGGCTGAGAATCTGGGACAAGTGGTATACTATGGATGTCTCTTCCGGCAAGAGGGGAGCTATTGGTATTCCGGTTCCACCTACCTCGTGGTTCTGAAGGCCGATGGCAGTATTTTGATTCACGCGAAGAACATGGCATTGTCGAGCAGGCGACTCAACCCCCTTATTTATGCAGAGATCCTTTCTTCGCTGGGAGTACCCTCAACCGTTCTGGCCAACCTGGCATCTCCCGATTCTGAAATTGCCGCCCAGGCTAATGCCGAAGTGGTTAATATATTGTCGCAAGAACCGGATGGCGCATTCGATGCGACCACCCCTGTATCAGGCCTGCGACCAGGCATACCGGATGCCTCCGGCTATGCCGCCGCATATTGGTCGGACTTTTTTAGAGGCCCGCTTGTGATGATAGCCGGTTTCGAGCTCAATGAAACTCACGTAGTTGAAGAAGAGATCGATCACATTACCCCGACCGTTACCGCCAGGGACGTGGTAGATCGAGAAACCCTGAAAACCTTCGTCACGGAAGCAGGGGAGTACTGTCTCGAACTTCGGAAAACCGGCAATTTCCCCGGTGGGATCGCCAGGAGCGCACTTCGGGATCCGGACGGGCCCTGGAGACACGGTTCCGTGTACCTCTATGTACTGGATACTACCAGCAACGTAATCCAAATACACGCTGCATTTCCGAACAGATACGAGCTTCGACCTCTGATAGCGACCGTCCGAGACGCGGTCACCGGAAAACTCATACTACCGCAGGTCATCGAAGCGGCGAAAAGTGATCCGGAAGGCGGCTTCGTGGAGTATTACTTTGACGATCCCAATGACGACACCGACAGCGCCGATATCCCCAAGGTGGGATACGCACGCGAGTTCAAAACGAAAACCGAGATAGGTGGAAGGGTAATCCCGTACAACTTCATCATTGGGTCGGGCTTTTATGGGCGTGCACCCGAGGTTGTCGTCCCAACTGAACCTCATACGGTAGTGGACGCCACAGTTATGGGCGACGCCGTCGAGGGATTGACCGTCGAGTTTGCTCGATCCATCGCCGGCAGCCAGCCCGACTACGCCTATAACGCCGTCACCGATGCCAATGGCTCTTTGTCCCTCACCATCTCCAGCGCGGACGGGGTAAGTGGTTACTATCTCGCACGCGCCCGCAACGCCGATGGCGAAACCGTTGGCCAGTGGCACTCCATTCCCCTTAACCAGAACCAACGCCAGATCCTGGAACTGACCCTAAGCGGCGGCATGAAGGTCGTACGCGTCGAACCACTAACCGCGTCCAAGCCCGTGGTCGTATCCGAGCCCGTGGCAGTATCCGAGACAGTACCAGAAGTTAGTGGTCTGGCACCCAACTTTCCCAACCCATTCAACAGCGCCACCCTGATTACCTACCACCTGTCCAGCCCCGGTCCGGTGCAACTGGTAATCTACAATGTGCTGGGTCAGCCCGTACGCACGCTGGTGGATCAATCCCAGGCCGCAGGCTCCTACCAGATACGGTGGGATGTTCTCGACCAGCGGGGCGTCTCGCTGTCAACGGGGATCTACATCGCACGTCTGAGCTATCCCGGCGGGGTGCAAACGCAACGGCTGCTCTACCTCAAGTAGCGCGCCGAACGCACAAAAAAAGCCCGCTGATCATACCGATCAACGGGCTTTGCTTTTTTGCTTATCAGAAGACCGGGCCGTTAGCGTTACTGAACCCGCGCCCATGTATCGACCCATGCCCCCTCATAAGATGCCGTCATCGTATTGCCTTCAAAAACCCACTGCTGCTCATCGTGTGCAATCTCAATTTTATCGCCCTCAACCGTAATCTTGCCCTTCACGCTCTTGGCCTTGGGATAAATCGACATCGGAGCTTCGGCAGAAGAGCGATACCCTTGGCGAACCAGCACATGCCTGGCTCGCGTAATCGCCGATGTAGAAATTTCATACGTACTGGCAGCATAATTAAATCGCCGGGGCGTACCGTCTTTTGTGTCCTCCAGAAGATTGAGCGTAATATGTGCTTTTCGAGAACTGATCGGCTCCCAACAAAGCGACCCTTTTATATGCGGGGCGCGCAACACAGTACCATCTTGCAATTGACGCGTTTGCAAAACCCAGGTACCTGCCAGTTGTGTTTGCATATCTGACAAACGATCACTACACCCCTGCAGCGCGAACGCGGAAAGAAGACATATCATCAGGCGTTTCATCTCAATCTCCCTGCAAGTTATCATCCGAAAAATGAACAACTACAGTATATTTTTCGATTTGCGCGCTGTCAAGCCAAAAAAACGTAAAAAAAAGAGCACCAAAAGGTGCTCTTAAAAAATCAGGTCACTTCCAGCAGTGGCTCAAGCCGCGAGCGACGACGCGGATGGCGCAATCTGCGCAGTGCTTTCTCCTTAATTTGCCGCACGCGCTCTCGGGTCAAATTGAACCGAACGCCGATCTCTTCAAGCGTAAGCGGCTCTTCACCGCCCAGACCAAAATACAGGCGTAAAACCTCGGTCTCCCGGTCATCCAGAGACGTGAGCACATCTTTTACCTGCTCGCGCACTGAATCCTCTACAACTTCCTCATCCGGTGCCTTTTGCGTCTTATCGGGCAACACATGCAGCAAACTGTGGTCATCCTCCTCGCGGAAAGACGCATCCAGAGACCAGACATCGCGCGCGCGCATCAGCGTATCCTGAACCATCTCCACCGACACACCGAGTTCTTTTGCCACAGTTTCGGGTTCGGGTTCGGTCTCGCTTGACTGCCTCAGTTCGCGCGACACCTTTGAAATATTGTGCAACAAATCAATGCGATTAATGGGCAACCGCACAACCCGTGAATCCTGTGCCAGACTCTGGTGAATCGCCTGGCGGATCCACCATACCGCATAAGAAATAAACTTAAAGCCCCGCGTGCCATCAAAGCGCTCGGCAGCCGTCATCAGGCCCATATTGCCCGCGCTGATCAAATCGGCCAGAGGCACCCCGTGATTTTGATATTCGCGCGCCACACTCACCACAAAACGGAGATTGGCCGCAACCAGTTTATCTCTGGATCTCTGACAACCTTTGTGGATCTTCTTTGCCAGTTCAATTTCTTCTGCACTCGAAAGGGGTTCAGACGAGGCAATGTCTCGCAGATACAAATCCAGAGACTCACTATCTTGTATCATAATTCCAGGCAAGGGGAACCTCCTGTAAAAGATGGGGGAGAACCACTATAAAACAGAATGGGGAGCCGACATCTTGCGAATTTGCGCCAGATGTTTCGTCATGAATTGATACATACTCATCGATGTGTCGCAAGCCATCAAACCCGCTCGCACATCTGAATTTTTAAACAACAGAGCCAAATTGCTCAAAACCGATAGATAAGGCACAGGAGCCGCATCGGGTACCGCAACCATGCATATCACGTGAACGGGTTCTGCATCTGGGGGAAAAGCAATACCCGTCTGAGAAATGCCCAACGCCACACCGGGCTGAGCAACCGAGCGGCATCGCGCATGGGGCAGTGCAACACCCCTGCCCAAAACAGTACTCATCTGATCTTCTCGATCCAAAATAGTTTGCAAAAATTTCAGACTATCGACCACCTTCCTGCGCCCATAGAGCCGATCGACCAGTTCTTTGATCGCCCCCAGGCGATCTTGTGATTGCAACTCGGGTACAAGAAGCGAAACGTCAAAATGAAAAACATCGTCTTCAGATAAAATTGTCGTTTGAGTCACCTGGCCCCCACACGCAACAAAATGCAGAATTTGCACCTTCAAACTATAAGACATTTATTAGAAATAGAGAAAAACGCATTAACATCAATAAAAACAAAGGTTAATCTCCAAACACCCCACCAACATCAGAAATCCACGCCATATAACAG
>VXRD01000099.1 GCA_009838845.1 Gemmatimonadota bacterium
ATTTTTACCCGTCTCTTTTTTAATATTTATTGTGTAACGTCAGTTAGACCACAATATTGACCAGCCGGTTGGGAATGACGATTATCTTTTTTGGCGTTTGATCCTGGACATGCGCTTGTACATTCGGCTGTTCCAGGGCCAGACTTTCAATCTCCTCCTGCCCGGCATCGACCTCAACTTCCATTCGCGCGCGGACTTTGCCATTCACCTGAACCGGCATCTCAATTGTCGCTGGTCGAGCGAGATCTTCGTCCCATTCGGGCCAATTCTGTTGATGAACGCTGTACTCTCCTCCAATGTGTGACCATAGCTCTTCGGAGAGATGCGGCGTTATAGGCGCCAGGAGCAAGACGAGCGTCTCAATCGCTTCTTGCCAGGCGCTCGTATGTACAACAGGCGTATTTTGAGCAGCCGACAAACCATTGCTAAACGTCATGAGCGCAGCAAGTGCCGTATTAAACCCAAAGGTTTCAAAATCTTCAGACACCTTGCGAATGGTCTGATGTGTTAAGCGCCGCAAATTATCCTGGGCTTCTTGCGCTGGGTCGCCCTTTGCAGGAGTGCCATTTTCAACAACGAGACGCCACACCCGATTTAAGAATCTCGGGATCCCTTCCAGGCTCGATGAATTCCAGGGACCTCCCTGTTCCCATCGACTCAAAAACATCAAATAAGCCCGAATACAATCTGTTCCATACTGCTCAATCAAATCATCGGGATTCACAAAATTGCCTCGCGACTTGCTCATTTTTTCTTGATCTTCACCCAGAATAATGCCCTGATTAAACAAGCGCGTCATCGGTTCATCATCACTGACGAGGTCCAGGTCGCGCATGGCTTTGGTGAAAAATCGCGTGTATAGCAGATGCATAGTCGCGTGTTCTATACCCCCTGTATATTGATCAACAGGCAACCAGTATTCACCTTCGTGAGGTTCAAAAGGCCCCGCATCATAATGCGGGCTTAAATAGCGATATTGATACCATGAAGAACACATAAACGTGTCCATCGTATCCGTCTCTCGCTGCGCTGAAACACCACATTTGGGACAGGTAGTGTTTAGAAATCCTTCGTGATATTTTAGAGGAGATTCACCCGTTGGCAAAAACTCCGCATCATCGGGCAGCATTACGGGTAGGTCACACTCTGGCACGGGAACCGTTCCACATGTGTGACAGTAAATAATCGGTATGGGGCACCCCCAATAACGCTGGCGAGAAATCAACCAATCGTGAAGGCGATAATTGATTTTTCTTTCACCAATGTCCCGTGATTCCAGATCATCGGCCACTGCATCTTTTCCATCTTGTGAGGACATACCATCGAATTGTCCCGAATTTACCATACGTCCCGCACCGATATATGGCTGGCTAAGAGCTTCACCATCCCAATCATCTGGGGCAATCACAACGGGAATGGACAACCCATACTTTTTTGCAAAATCAAAATCGCGTTCATCATGTGCAGGCACAGCCATAATGGCTCCTGTACCATATTGGAGCAACACATAATCGGCGATGTAAATTGGCACATCGGCATTGTTCATGGGATTAATCGCATAAGCACCGATGAAAACCCCATCCTGTTCTTTATCCGCAGAAAGCCGCTCGATCTCCGACTGACGGCTGGCTTTTGCACAATATGCTTTAACAGCTTCCCGTTGGTCGGAGGCTGTTATCTCATCAACCAATGGATGCTCGGGGGCTAAAACCGCAAAGGACATGCCAAAAATGGTATCTGGGCGCGTTGTGAACGCGCGAAACGATGACTCTGAATTTTTGACGCGCATTTCAAATTCAACGCCCTCACTGCGTCCAATCCAGTTCTCCTGCATAGTCTGCACGCGGTCGGGCCATACAACTTTTGAAAAATCGAGTAATTCTTCAGCATATCGGGTAATCCGAAACAGCCATTGGTCCAGGTCCTTTTTAATCACTGGCGTATCACACCGCTCGCAGTGTCGATCCTCCCCCCAAACTTGCTCTCGAGCCAGGGTCGTATTGCACTGTGGACACCAATCAACAGGAGCTTTTTCTCGATAAGCCTGATCATTGGCGTAAAATTTGAGGAATAACCACTGCGTCCATCTGTAGTATTCGGGCAAACAGGTGATCGCTTCGCGCGTCCAGTCAAACATCGCACCCATTGTTTTCAGTTGTTCGCGCATGCGTTCCACATTGTCCAGTGTCCATTTGGCCGGGTGAATACCCCGCTGAATCGCGGCATTTTCAGCGGGCAATCCAAAAGCATCAAAACCGATTGGAAACAGTACATTATGCCCCTTCATTCGCATATATCGCGCCCGAACATCAGAGGGAGCAATCGCATACCAGTGACCAATGTGGAGGTCGCCCGAAGTATAAGGCAACATAGTCAAAGCATAGTGCTTGGGGCGGCTGGAATCGATTTCACTGCGGTACAGACCAGTATCTTCCCAGCGTTGACGCCATTTTTTTTCAATTGTAGCAAACTCGTAAGCCATTGAAATACAACTCCTAAGGATATAATCTTTGCAAAAGCCGAGGAAATGGAATCGTCTCGCGGACATGAGATAATCCGCATATCCACGCGACTGTACGCTCAATACCCAATCCAAAACCGGAATGTGGCACCGATCCATAGTGCCTGAGGTCCAGGTACCACTGGAACGGCGCCTCGTCAAGACCGTGTTCGGCGAGCTTCCGCCGCAAGACCTCCAGATTGTCCTCTCGCTGTCCCCCACCGACGATTTCTCCATATCCTTCGGGAGCCAACACATCCATACACAATGCCAGTTGGGAATCTTCCGGATCCCCCTTCATATAAAAAGCTTTGCAAGCTGCCGGATATCGATGCACAATCACGGGACGATCGTGTGCATTGGCCAACACGGTTTCATCCTCAGCACCAAAATCCTCCCCCCAGGTGTGATTGCGACCCGCATCTTTTAGCAACTCATGTGCATCCGAATAAGATATCCTGGGAAATGGTTTTTTCACCCGTTGTAGGGGCGCAAGATCGCGTTGCAAAGCCACAAGTTCAGACCGACAGGTTTCTAACACGCGCTGAACAACACAACAAATAAAGTCTTCAGCCAGATCCATATTACCCGATAAGTCCATATAGGCCACCTCTGGCTCGACCATCCAGAATTCGGTCAAATGACGCCGCGTCTTGGATTTCTCAGCTCGAAAGGTCGGTCCAAAACAGTACACCTTTCCAAACGCCATAGCTGCAGCTTCCATATATAGCTGACCACTCTGTGTCAGATATGCTTTCTCATCGAAATAATCGGTTTCAAAAAGCGTGCTGGTGCCTTCGCAGGACGACGGTGTAAAAATCGGCGCGTCAACAAGCGTGAAGCCATTATTGTCGTAATAATCGCGACAGGCTTTGACAATTTCAGCACGCACGCTTAAAATGGCATGTTGACGCGATGAGCGCAGCCACAAATGGCGATGATCCATCAGAAATGCCGTGCCGTGTTCTTTGGGCGTAATCGGATAATCCTCCGCGCGATGCACAATTCCGATATCGCTGACGCCAATTTCAAAGCCAATGGGCGATCGCGCATCGGCCCGAACCACCCCCGTCACGCGAAGGGCCGACTCTTGCCCCAGGTCTGATGCCTTTTCAAAAACGTCTGGCGATACATCGCCCTGAAACACCACGCACTGAATCGTACCAGCGCCATCTCTGATCTGAAGAAAGTGCAATTTCCCACTTGACCGTTTGTTGTACAGCCATCCCTCGATCACAACTTCTTTATCTTCCCATGCACTTACGTCGTTTATCCTGATGATATCTGGCATATATTGTTCCCTGAGAGTAAAAAAACGAAAGACGACCGGGTATCACCTGCTTGCCCACCGATCGCCTTGTGTTTTTTCCGCGTGTATGCAAATCTCACGATCTTCGGGGCGCGCGCTGCCTGCCCTGCTGATTTGAATCACCATTGGGTTTGTCGATAAGTACTTTGCGGCTCAGTCGAATTTTGCCCTGATCGTCGATAGCGATCACTTTGACCTGAACTTTTTCGCCTTCACTGAGTACGTCGTTTACCTTACGCACCCGGTGATGTTCAAGTTCGGAAATATGGCAAAGCCCATCCTTGCCGGGCAATATTTCGACAAAGGCACCAAAGTCCGTGATGCGGCGTACTGTACCATCATAGATTCGCCCAACCTCTGGCTCTTCGACGAGAGCTTCAACCATGCCCATTGCGGTTTCACCGGCTTGCGCGTCTAAAGAAGTGACAGTAACCAGCCCATCATCCTCGACTGAAACCGTCGCGCCTGTCTCTTCAATGCTGCGAATGGTCTTCCCACCCGGGCCAATAACCGCACCGATTTTTGCTGGATCAATCCGGATGGACAAAATGCGCGGAGCGTATTCCGACAAGCTCGTTCTCGGCGCGGAAATAGCTTCTTCCATAAGATCGAGAATGTGGTTTAATGCGTCTCGGGCGCGAGCAAATGCCGTATTGAGAATCTCAAAACTTATACCGCCGATCTTAATATCCATCTGAATCGCAGTCAGACCCGATCGCGTTCCCGCTATTTTGAGGTCCATATCGCCCAAATGGTCTTCTTCACCTAAAATATCTGTGAGAACCGCCCACTGATCCCCTTCCATGACCAGCCCTACACCAGCCCCGGCAACATGGCTTTTAATGGGTACGCCTGCATCCATCAAAGCGAGAGAACCGCCACACACCGTGGCCATTGAAGACGAACTGTTGGATTCTAAAATCTCGGAAACCAGCCGGATCGTATATGGAAAATGCTCTTCACTGGGCACAACAGGCTCAAGTGCCTTTTCCGCCAAAGCACCGTGACCGACTTCGCGACGACCGGGCGCTGCGATCCGCCCCGTTTCGCCAACACTGTA
Organism: Gemmatimonadota bacterium; assembly: GCA_009838845.1. Taxonomy (NCBI): domain Bacteria; kingdom Pseudomonadati; phylum Gemmatimonadota; species Gemmatimonadota bacterium. The sequence continues at coordinate 4,870 of VXRD01000099.1, forward strand.
GTTGGGGAAGTTGTAATCGAGCATAAAGCTCTTGAACGATTTGCCTTCGAGATCATCTACCATTCGGGTGTCCATCTTGCTCCCGAGTGTCGCAATGCACAAAGCCTGCGTCTGCCCTCGCGTAAAAATACCGGACCCGTGTGCGCGAGGCAATACACTTAGATCAATGTCAATGGGCCGAACCTGATTGAGATCGCGCCCATCAATGCGCTGATTTTCCGAGAGAATCATTGCACGCATATCCTTTTTGATCAATCGATCGATTTCACCGCCAATTTCACTATCTTCAAAGTCTTCTGCAAGTGCTTCTCGCACCTCGGCGTGGATTGCGGACAATGTCTCTGCACGCGCCCCCTTGTCCGGCATGCGATTGGCTGCGTGAATCTGCTCTGAAGCGCGTTCGGCAACAGCAGTGACAAGAGCCTCGTTTTCTTCGGGCTCGTCGTAAGACCGCTTGGCTTTCCCGACACGGGAAATCAGATCATCCTGTAATTCAATCAGTTGTACAATGCCTTGATGGGCGACGCGCAGTGCTTCTACGACATCACCGTCAGCTACTTCGTGAAAATCGCCTTCAACTGAAATAATGGACTCGCGATTGCCCGATACCATCAGGTGGACATCGCTTTCTTCGAGTTGGGAAAGTGTGGGGTTGAGTACAAATTCTCCATCGACTCGTCCAACGCACACAGCGCCAATGGGGCCGTCAAACGGAATATCAGAAATGCACAGTGCAGCCGAAGCACCTGTCATTGAGAGCACTGCAGGATCATTTTCACCATCAAAAGACAATACAGTGACATAAACTTGCGTTTCAAAATCATAAGCCCCCGGGAATAGGGGTCTGATTTGATGATCGATTAAACGCGCATGCAATTTTTCCGTTGTTGAAGGTGCGCCTTCTCGCTTAAAAAAGTTGCCGGGAATGCGCCCTCCAGCATACATTTTTTCGCGATAATCGACTTGAAGCGGAAAAAAATCAAAATCCGAAGGTTTGTTATCGGAAACTGCAGCCACCAGCACAATGGTTTCACCGTACTGCATCCACACCGCCCCATGTGACTGTTTGGCCACCCGACCCGTTTCAATGGTCAGCGGACGACCAGCATATTCAAGCTCTACTTTTGCTATCATTCTATCTCCTCTATTTACCTTAAAAATACATCTATTCCAGCGCTCTGACAAAAAGGCCAGAGATACAACCAACTGCTGGAATACAGAAAAAACTCAACCGCGAATATCCAGTGCCGCAATCAAGCTACGATAACCTTCTAAGTCTTCGCGCCGCAAATACCGCAACAGACGGCGACGACGCCCAACCAGTTTGAGCAGTCCCCGACGCGAGTGATGATCTTTCTTGTGGGTCTGAAAGTGTTCGATGAGTTGTACAATACGCTCTGTAAGTTGCGCAATCTGGACTTGTGGCGATCCCGTATCGCCTTCTTTGCGCCCGTATTGTGCGATCAACTCAGCCTTCTTTTCTTTTGTTAACGCCAAAATTTACCTCCATCGGTATGATGCCGCGAAAGCATATCTTCCGCGGTCTGTATATCTACTTGGATCTGCTCAATTAGAGCTTCTTTGCTACCAAATTCACGCTCTCCGCGAATGCGATACAAAATCTCAACGGGTAAAATTTTTCCATAGAGATTTTGTGAAAAATTGAGCAAATGTACTTCACAACGCGCTGAATCCCCCCCAAATGTAGGGCGTTTGCCATAATTGACAACGGCGATGTAGGGCTGTTCCAGTCTGGCAACACCAGCATAAACCCCCGGCGACGGCAAGAGTTTTCCCGGCGTTTCAAACAGGAGATTGGCAGTGGGAAAACCAAGTGATCTACCCCGCTTTTCTCCCTCTACCACACGCCCCCACAAGGGGTAAGGGTGTCCCATAAGCTGAACAACCGCATCCATGTCCCCTTTCAGGAGTGCGTTTCGAATGCGGGTACTGCTCACGGGTTTTTCGGCGATGCACACAGCAGGCGGAGAAAAAACAGAGAAACCAAACTGTTTTCCCAAACTTTTCATCGTCTCAAACCCGCCCTGGCGCCCCCTTCCAAAACCGTGGTCATAACCTACAATCACAGACCTCGCGCTGAGTTTATCAACCAGAAAGCATTTGACAAATGCCTCGGGAGACAACTGCCGGAGTGCGTCATCAAATCCAACAACAGCCAGAATATCCACCCCTAAAGAGGCGAGACAATGCTGTTTCTCCTCGAGCGAAGTCAACACCCCGGGAGCATCGGCACCGTCGATAAACTGGCGGGGATGTGGATCAAAAGTAACAACGACAGATGTACCTCTACACGCCCGTGCCATATCGGTCATAGCTTCAATGACAGAAACATGTCCGATGTGAATGCCGTCAAATGTTCCAATAGTGACCACCGGGTGAGCAAGCGCAACCGGTTCTTCAAGCGTTATGGTGCGCATCATCAATTCTGGATCACGCGAATAGGCTTCAAGACGCCCTCGACGATATGTCCGAGACCGAGCAAAATCCCCCGGGAATTTTGCACTGTAACAATATCCTGGACATCTGATAAAATATCGGTCACGGGATTGCCATTTGAAAAACGCCCCTGCTGCGCCTCTGTCAGACAAACCGATGACAGATCGGATAAAACAGCGTGGGGATTGAGCAGCACTTCAGAAATACTTTCTGCACGCTCGAGTTCATAAACCGCAACACATTGTCCCAATTCAACACGCCCCACCGCGGTTCTGCGAAGCGTTGATAGATGAGCACCACATCCAAGCCGTTTGCCAATGTCGTCTGCAAGCGACCGAATATAAGTACCTTTAGAACAATGTACGTTTAGATGCAAGAGCGGTGGTGCATAAACCACAATATCGAGCTTATGTACGCACACATTACGCGCAGGGCGTTCAACCTCAACCCCTCTTCGGGCGAGGTCATAAAGCCTGCGCCCCCCTATTCGGATAGCCGAATACATAGGCGGAACCTGTGCAATCGCCCCCCTGAATTCGGCAACAGCGGCCTCGACTTGTGCATAATCGGCAGGAATATCCCCCGATCTACTGGTAACTACACCATCGGCATCGAGAGAATCGGTCGTCATTCCCAACCGTGCAACCGCGCGATATTGTTTATTGCCGCCCGTAATATAGGAACTCAGGCGCGTATAGGCTCCCAGACAAAGTGGCAAAACGCCCGTTGCCATGGGATCAAGAGTACCTGTGTGCCCTACTTTTTTGATCCCAAAGTGCTTACGCACCCAACTGACAACATCTTGAGAAGTCCAGCCAGCGGGTTTGTCTATGGAAAGAAAGCCGTTTATGGGCACCACCTATGTGTTGAGATTATTGAGCAATTGCTCAATTCTCGCTCCCTGTGTGATGGAATCATCCCAGGCGAAAACCAACTCAGGCACGTGTCGCAATTGAACGCGCTGAGCGAGCGCACGGCGCAAGAAAGATATTGCTCCCATCAGGCGCTCGAGCGCCTCTGTTTGCGCTACGGAGCCACTCATCACACTGATGTAAACCCTGGCTGTGCGCAGGTCACGAGACATCGTGACAGCCGTAATCGTGACTTCGGACAGACCGGGGTCACGGGTTTCCGTGTGCAAAATTTCACTCAGGGCAACCTGAATGGCTTTTCCCACACTTTCCGGCCGATAAGATGGCATATCAGAGCAACTCCAACGAATAATCTACCACAATAAGGCGATCTTCTCGCTCGATGAAATCGACCACCTTTGACAATATCTGATTGGCATACCGCGAGTCGTTGGCAACTGTTGCAACACCTAATTGTGCTCTTTGCCAGCGGTCATTATCGCCCAGTTCAGAAACAGATACATTGAATTTGTTGCGCGTGCGCGTCGTGATGCTCTTGAGCACGCTGCGTTTCTGTTTCAGCGAGGCGCATTCGGGCAAATACAGATCGAGATGACAAAAACCAATGGTCATTAGATCGAGCGGGTAGTTTCAACGAGTTCGTAAGTTTCAATAACATCGCCGACTTTGACATCGTTAAAATTTTCGATACCAATGCCGCATTCAAAACCGTTTTGCACTTCGCGAACATCATCCTTAAAACGCCGCAAAGACCCAATACGGCCTTCGTAAACAATAACGCCATCGCGCAAAACGCGCGCATTGGTCGTGCGGTGGATGAGTCCTTGAGAAACAAGACATCCGGCAATCGTGCCAACACTCGGCACCTGGAAAAGCTCGCGGACCTGCGCTTCGCCCTGTACATTTTCTTCAATTTTGGGTGCCAACAACCCAGAAAGGGCAGCGCGAATGTCTTCGACGACTTCGTAAATTACGCGATACAAACGAATATCAACGCGTTCTTGTGCCGCAACCTCTCTTGCATTTGCATCGGGACGCACGTTAAAACCGATTATAATGGCATCAGAGGCTGATGCGAGCAAAATGTCAGATTCGGAGATAGCACCTACAGCGCGGTGAATCACCGATAAATGTACTTCTTCGTGTTCAATTTGCAATAGTGCGTCTTGCAAGGCCTCGACAGACCCATCGACATCGCCTTTAATAATCAGACGCAACTCCTCCATATTGCCCGTCTCAATCTGGTTGTGAATGTCGGACAACGATACCCGACGTACCCGATGAAATTCTTGTTCGCGCCTGAGTTGCTGCCGTTTCTGGCTGATATCGCGGGCTTCGCGCTCATTTTCAACCACGTGAAAAGTATCCCCTGCCTGGGGCAACCCAGCCAGACCGAGAACCTGAACCGGACGAGAAGGTCCTGCTGTTGTCACGGATATACCACGCTCATCGAGCATTGCGCGGACGCGCCCACTAAACATGCCTGTAATAAACGGATCACCAACTTGTAGCCTGCCTTCTTGCACGAGCACTGTTGCCACATTTCCTCGTCCTCGGTCGAGTTTTGATTCTACGATAGTGCCTCTGGCACGCTTATCGGGATCGGCCACAAGTTCGAGCATTTCTGTTTCAAGAGCCAGTAACTCGAGCAAAGCATCGATATTTTGTCCAGTTTTGGCGGAAATTTCGCAAACTTGAACGCTGCCGCCATAATCCTCTACGATGACATTGTGCTCGGTCAACTCCCGTTTGATTTTGTCGGGATCGGAAGTTGGCAAGTCGACTTTGTTAATTGCCACGACGAGGGGCACGTTGGCCGCTTTGGCATGATCAATGGCTTCTACTGTTTGTGGCATCACACTATCATCTGCCGCTACGACCAGAACGACGACATCGGTTACGCTGGCACCTCTGGCACGCATTGCCGTAAAAGCTTCGTGCCCAGGCGTATCGAGAAAACAGATTTCACGACCATCACCGAGTTCAAGGTGATACGCACCAATATGCTGCGTAATGCCGCCAGCTTCACCTTCCATCACATTGGTCTCTCGGATATAATCCAAAAGAGATGTTTTCCCGTGATCTACATGCCCCATAATTGTAACCACCGGAGGCCTTGGTTTTTGACTATCTCCAGGCACTTCTACCTCTACTGCCAATACCTCTTCGCCGTATTCTTCGAGTTCTTCAACGCCGAAACCAAATTCATCGGCAACAAGCGTGATGGTATCCATATCAAGGCGCTGGTTGATGGTCACCACCATGCCCAATTTGAGACATTGTGTGATGACTTCCGTGGGACGCACATCCATCTGAGAAGCGAGTTCGCCAATGGTTGTAAACTCATTGACTTTGAGAACTTGCCCGTCTGTCGTCTCGTCTTCGGGCTTTTCACTATCCTGACGACGGCGACGGCGCACCCGTGACGGTGCCGCACCACTCGACATTTGCGCCAGTGTTCGACGCACATTCTCTGATACTTCACGCTCATCAACGACAGGACGTTTGCGTCTGCGACGGCGTTTTCGAGGAGGTCGCGTGCGACTTCTTTTTTCCTGTACAGGTTTTGCTTTGGGCTTGGTCTCTTCTTTTACTACAGGTTTTTCTTCTTTGGTTTTTGGCGCTTTTGTTTTGGGTTCCTGCTGCACTGGCGTCTGACTGACATCTTCTACGATAACAGTCGGATAATCAGTTCGGCGTCTTCTGCGACGAGGACGCTGCCTGCTTTCGCTACCGGTCTCGGTTTTTTTATCCGACTGAACCGAACGGAACCGGCTCACGCGAGGTTTTTGCTCGCGAATCTCGCGTTCCTTTTTTTCATCGTCTTTGCGTCTGAGTTTTCGTCGCGTCGCCTGGCGTTCTGAATCAAACTTCTTTTGTACCGCCTCGACCATTTCAGTCGTACAGATCGCCATGTGATTTTTGACTTCAAAACCAAGGCTTCTAATCTGCTCAACCATGGCAACGCTCGACAAATTGAACTCGCGCGCAATCTCGTAAACTCGTTTTTTCTTTTCTGGTGTTTTGACATTTCTCTTTGTCAATAGGCTCACCTCCGAATCATTCGTCATTTTTAGATGTATTTTCAGTGGATTTTGCTTCCTCTGCCTCTGCTTGTAAAAGCGCTTTTTCTTCGCGGTAAGCAGATACTTTTGCATTGACAATTTCCTGTGCGGTCTCTCGCAATTTTTCAGCCGTCGTTTCGCCGATACCAGGCACATTGAGCAACGTATTTAAGGATACACGGACGAGGTCATTGGCAGACATGATACCCGAGGCCTCAAGGCGGTCTCGCGTCACTTGACCAGTGCCGGCTACTTCGGCCAATGGCACTGTTGTAGCCAGGCGTTCAGCTTGTATTTCTTCATAACGGGTTTCAGTCATAATATCGACGTGCCAGCCAGTCAACTGCGATGCCAAACGCGCATTTTGGCCCTCTTTACCAATAGCCAGAGAAAGTTGATCATCATCGACTATAGCCGACATGCGTTTTTCTCGCCGGTCAATCACCACGCGGCGAACTGTGGCAGGGTTCAAAGCACGCGACAAAAAGATCGCTTCATCGTCACTCCATGGCACAATATCTATGCGTTCGCTGCTCAATTCACGCACCACAGCCTGTACGCGCGAGCCTTTCATACCCACGCAAGCCCCCACGGGATCAATACGCGCATCATTGGAGTAAACAGCTATTTTGGCCCGCACACCCGGTTCGCGAGAAACGGCTTTTATTTCAATAACACCTTCATAAATTTCGGGGACCTCAAGCTGGAAGAGCTTTTCGAGAAATGCGGGATGTGTACGGCTCAATACCACCTGGGGGCCTTTGGCTGTACGCAAAACATCGTGCAAGTAGGCGCGAATGGGATCTCCCTGCCGATAGCGTTCTTTTCTGATTTGCTCTTTAAGCGGAATAACAGCTTCTGTTCTCCCCAGGTTGACGAGAATATCCCCCCGACTAATTTGCTGCACGGTTCCCGAAATAATTTCTCCAATACGCCCCTGATAATCTTCGTAGATTTTCTCGCGCTCGGCTTCTCTGACTCTCTGGACGAGTACCTGCCTTGTCGTTTGAATCGCATTGCGCCCAAAATCGGCAAAGTTGAGGCGAAGTCTCAATTCCCCACCGACCTTTGCATCGGTGTCTGCTTTGCGCGCTTGTGTCACGCCAATTTGGATTCCCGGATCTTCGACCGAATCATCGGCGACGATTTCTTTGACCGCCTCAACGATAATCTCTCCAGAGCTGTTATCGAAGTTGACTTCGACATTATCCCCGGTTCCAAACCGCTTTTTTGCCGCAGAGATTAGCCCCATTTCAAGGGTTTCGATAACCAAATCGCGGTTGACATTTTTTTCCTGGGCAATTTGCCTTAACGCTTCGAGAACTTCGTAATTCAAGTGAGGCTCCTCCTCGACCAATTACAACTCAAAATGCACAGTGGCTTTCTGAATTTTTGCGCGTTCAATAGTGGTTCGTTTGCCCTGTAACTCGACATCGAGGTGATCGGCTTTGACCTGCAAGAGCGTTCCTACCGAAACACCGAGGCCATCTACAACAAGCCGCAGCGCTCTGCCAACCACCCGTTCAAAATCGCGGTCCGTCTTTAAGGGGCGCGTCAAGCCCGGAGATGAAACTTCGAGCAGGTATGTGCCATCAATCGGATCTCGCGTATCCAATATATCTGCAATATCCCGACTGAGTGCAGCACATTCCCCAACTGTAATCCCATCGGGACGATCGACGAAGATGCGTACGATTTTTCGTCTATGATCGCCAGAGACAGCCAACTCAACCAACTCGACATCCCGACGATTGAGGAACGGAAGAATCAGATGGGCCAGGGTGTCTTCGATAAGCATTGAATAACTCAAAACTGCCACTTTACCGCGCGTTGTGGAGTATCGCTAGATATGCTGCACGTGCAGCTGTTGCCTTAATCGGGCTGATAGTTCTAACTATACCCCATATACCCAAAAGAGTGGGCAGAAGCCCACTCTATAATCAGAATTTAAATATAAGAAACTATATAGAATAACGCAAGATTTATTTCCCGGCATCAGAT
>VXRD01000100.1 GCA_009838845.1 Gemmatimonadota bacterium
CTTTTTGTTTTTCAAGCACTTGAGCATTTTCAAGTGTGTTTTTTTATTTTGAAAAATTTATGGCACGCATCTTGCTTTATAGAATGTGCGAGAGAATAACAACAATCAGATTTTACTGAGGTGACTTATGAATGTTCAGACACTGATAACAAAACGCGATTATTTGGCTCATCTCGCCTTGCTCTATGCTATTTGGGGCGATAAAGTTCGATCCGAAGCCTTGCGCACGATGATGAGTAGAATAAACCAACAAAATAGAGAGATAGAGCAGCAATCAGTACAATCACAGGCTTGAAAAACAAGCCCTAAACTCTCCGCCAAAGCGATGCTGTTGCCGAATTCCGAATCTGTGTTGATGCAACTAAACGGGCTTACAGAGCCTGCATTCAGGCCACAAATAGCCGTTTTTCTAATCGCAGACTCCTCCTCCCTCCCCACCAATTCGGCAACAGCATCTAAAGCGGGGTAACTCCAATGTTGGTGTTTTAACATTTTTCGTTTCACAGAGGTGAGAAATGTATAAAATTCCAGACTTCAAAATTCCGGATCGGCTTAACCTGGACACAGACTGGAGCATTGGTGAGACAGCATTTGAGAGAATCGCAACCACGCTTCTTCAGATGTCCCCAGTAGAAAGAATTCTCGAGTTTGGAAGTGGTCCGAGTTCTATCCGTCTGGCGATGGCGTTTTCTGAAACTCACGTTCTGTCTGTGGAAGGCGACTGGCGAAATTTTGCAGAAACCATGAATCTGATGCAAACATTCTGGAATAAACGCAATCTATCAATCAAATATCGTCCGATTACATTTGAATCTTATGGAGATGCGGAATTTTTGACTTATGAAGAAGAAATGTTCTGGGAGGAAGAGATAGATTGCGTGATTATTGATGGTCCACCTATCTATACTCTGCGAGGTCGAGAAGCATGCCTTTACCAGGTTTATGACCAGATCAGGATAGGTGGTCTGGTTATTCTAAACGATTTCAGAAGGCCATTTGAGAAGCAAATAGTCGAGAACTGGCTATCCGTCTATCCCGGTAGTTTTACAGTGGAAATGATCCGCGAAGACCACCATCTGGCCCTGCTGCGTAAGATCAAATCCGTGACACCGTATTGGGATGCGCCTTATAGGCTTTCTGATGTTCAGTCTGTCAGTAAAATGCTCTCCCGCATTACACAGGCATTATCGCATGTTGATGATGTGTATTTGAGAGTGCTGGCCAAAGCGAATAACTGCTATGAGACAGACCTGATTGACCTGTTCAATACCCTTCGCAACATCTATGGGATTACACCTGAGCATATCCACAAGTTCGCGGATCGAAATTCTACACTCCCACCAGACGTTCAAAAAAGAAAACAGAATGCCTGTTATATGACAATTTTCAATACGTTTTTTCGGAACTGAATGTACAATCGAAGAGATTAAAAACTGTGGGAGGCATGCACATGAAATCTCTCAAGATATGGCTCGTATTGTTTTCGATTGGATTCTTGCAGTGTGGCAAGTCTTCGGATTATTCTCAGGGACCGACAAGTTCTGGCGGTGAGATCCGTATTCATCTGCTGAGTGTTGTGTATCAACCGGACAAGGGCGCTGTTCTGATTCAATGGGACCAGACAGGTGATGCTGACAAGGGTAATTTTTACATTCAACGCAAAGCAAGCGGTGGCGACTTTGCAGAAATCGGTCAAAAAGTGGCTGATGGTTCGGATTCAGAAGCGGGTGTTTTTTCTTTTTTGGATACAGAAGCACTTGCTGGAGAATTGATGTCTTATCGAGTAGTCTTGCGTTCGGAAGACAAGCGGACCTATCCAAGCAATGTGTTGCAAACCCCGATACCTGGTGCAAGACTGTTAGATGTACGTCTTGATCCAAAGGATGCAACAGTTCAAATTCGTTGGACTCCGGATGTAGAGCAGGGTGTGGCTTATGAGGTGGTGCGGCGTATTGGTGAGGGGCCAAAAGCAGTGGTTCACCGGACTGGAGATGTGGTAGAAGAAGAGTTTGTGGATGGTCCGATTGTGGGAAACGAAGTGCATACATATTGGATTCGCACGCTGACGCAGGGGGGATCGAAGTTGGAAAGCAGGCCTCATGAAACGGGTCTCTACCTCACATCTTACTCTACTCAATTTACCATAGTACCTGGAACCTCCGTGCGCCTTGCCGTAGGTTCTGTTGGTTCCTATACGACGACGCACCCGCTTCTTTGTGTATTGGGACCTGGCGTTGTGACAATGCACCGCAAGGCATACTACCCACCAGATGCTCGCAGGGTACCTCCGGGAAGACCACCGACGGTTGATGAAGCGTCTATCTATCTAAATGAGGAACCTGCTCTGGTACCCGCATCTATTTCTATAGCAGGTGCTTCAATGCCAGTGCTGTGGAATCCAGTAAGTCTTCAGATAGATATTCCCCGCCATGGATATACTTTTGTCGCTGGCATTGATCCTCATACACAAGCGGTTCATGTTAAGCTCTTCTCTACCAATATGTCTGGATGGACTTTTAAGTTTCGTAAACCGTATCTCTGGCTATCTGAACCGCCTGCCTGGCATGTTAATTCCACTGACCGTATAGCCATGACACAAGAATTTGTAAAACGGTATGATCTATATAAGTATAATCATTGGCGGCTCTATGTGGTTGCAGGTAGTACACTGAAAATTTTTAACATTTTTCAATTCAGGGACCTTCCTCCGAGAGCTGAAATCGTTGAAGTGTGGTCTGAACCCATCCAGGCGACAACCCCGCCTTATGATCTGTTGTTCTGGAAAAACGCGCTCTGGATGTCCTTTCCTGATGAACACCGCCTTGTAAAAGGACAGATTGAATTTGGAAGCGACGAAGAACCTCAGCATATTATCTGGCGCGATGTGCCGCTGATGGACAGTATGCAGCCCGGCGCATTGACGGCCAATTTTTTAGATCAATTGTGTGTGCTGGATATGCACAACAGTAAAATTTGGATGCTGAATCAGGATGGCGGTCCCATAACCCATATTGAAGTCAAAGGTCCGGGTTTTATGCAGGACGGCCATCTAAATGGCGATCTTGTCTCTGGTCTCGAAGAGGGACAGGATGTGCTCTATGTGGTCAAACCGTCGGGCATTCTGACGATACTAAAGACCGAGATGCCATGATGGTATGATAGAGAGATAGGGCGATGCTCAAAAATTATTTCACAGTTTCAATTCGAAACGTACTGCGAAATCACGTCTATTCCCTGATCAATATTTTGGGAAACGAAATATTCTCTTTCAATTTTATTCCTCGTGTTTTCTGTGTCGCAGCTAAATCCAGTGATCCTATACGGTGATGCACTCAGCCCATCCACAACATTTGACAATATCTGGGTACGTAAAAATAGGGAACAAGTGGATCCCTGAACTCAAGGGAGGAAATATGAGATACTTTATGGGTATTCTGATATTTGCGGTCCTGTCCTATCCCACCTCGATTCCTGGGCAACCGACACTCTCTGTTAGGGAGGGCCTGAATCTGGCAACCCTGAGCGGAGAGATAATGGATAGGCATCCAGTGAATGCACGCGCCACCTTCAAGCTGGGTGTTTCCGGAACTTTTCCAGTACGGGGCAGATTTGGCTTTCAACTCAATAGTGACTATGTGCAAAAGGGTGCTCATGACTTCTTATACGATTTCATCATAGAAGTTGACTATATTGAGTTTTCTGGGTTAGCCAATATCACACTTATCTCCCCCTATCATGCACCTTCTTTATTTATACTCGCAGGGCCATCAGTAGCATTCAAAGTTAGGAGCGAGGGCGAACAGTTAGCGAGAAGACACTGGAGAGACCGCTTCGAGTTCAAGACCACAGACTTTGGTATCATTGTAGGACTTGGCACGCAAATGACATTTTCCGAAGCAATGATAATCAAGGCAGAATTGCTATACACCGAGGGCATTCGATCTATTAACAAAACCGCGCCCTATGATCCTAACTTCAATGCAGAAACCAGTATCAAAAACCGAGCGATCTCCGCCTGTGTCGGCCTCGGTTTTCCTTATGGGCGAAGAACGGGAGGTTAAAATGGACTCTGTCATGTCAACATGTATTCGCAGGATCCTCGCGGTAGCAATAGCTACTGGCGTGATGGGAAGCCCTATATGGGGGCAGGAGATTGAGACGGCTGTGACCTCATTTGTGATAGGCGGCGTGACACTCCAGGAAGATGTGAAGAATCCACCCGTGCCGAGTGGGATGCAAAAATTTGAGATTACATATAACACGCCCATAACGCGCGAGCAGGAGGAGGAGAAATTCAGGTACGGGATTGCAGGTTTGCAGATTAACTCATATCCTTTTGAATTTGCCATGTCGTTCTACAATGCCACGCAAGGGACAGGTGTGGCGGTCAGTGAAGACCGCATGACATTGACAGGGATGGTTGACCTGCCCGCAGGTGCGACCTATCAGATGCTTATTGGCCGTTCGGAAGCCGTTCCTATTGCCGAGCAGCAACAGTATTTTTGGGGCACGGCAGAATTGCCAGATTCCGAAATTTCTGGTAGGGCTATTTTGCCAGAGGGTGTTGTACCGCTTACAATGGGAGAGGGTGGGGCTGCCCTGATTGACCCTCAACGATATTTAGAAGCTCTGGAGAGTGAACTGGACTTTGACCTGTTTCAGCTTGCCATTGTTCGCATTACAGATTTCAATGAGCAGTTGGAATACAGGTTGAAGCATGTGCCTGACGGGGCTTATGCGATGATTGCGTTTCAAGAGGTGACTGATGCACAGGGAAACAGGGAAGATGTGGGCATTTTGAAAGGGATAAACGCCCTGACAGGCGGTGTTGATTCCACAGCACTCGTTCAGGTTGTCAATGGTCAGAGCGTAACGGGTTTGCAAATCATGTTGGAAGGGGAACCGGAAGTTATTGATCTCTCAGAAGTCCGCATTGGTAGCATCGATGCTGAAAGCCATTCGTTTTCTGTCCAGTTTCCTTATCGTCGCCCAAATATGACTGTGGATGCGTCACAGGCTCTCATTGTCAACATCCAGAAGTCTATTCAGGATATTGTCCCGGTATTTCTGTCTGGTAACTTCGATGACTTTCTCAACTTTGTGATCCCTTTTTCAGACTTGATGAAAGGCGATCTCATCTCCATTTTTGGCACGTCTATTTCCGAGACTGAAATGCAAGCGATACTGGTGATACGCCACGGGAAACGCTCTGATTTCAATGGCGATGGCAATGTCGATTTTACCGATTTCTTATTTTTCGCTAATGCCTTCGGCACAAGAGACATATTTCCCGGCTACGTCGCTGAGGCTGACCTGGATGGCGATGGTCAGGTTGATTTTCCAGACTTTTTAATCTTTGTCAGTGACTTCGAGGGGTAGAAATGTGCTGAACCTACCCCTGAATTGCACAAACAAATTGCACATAAAAGCCGCCTGAACGCTTCCCGCCCGACGCCCCCGGTAATCCCAAAAATGAAAAGAGCGAGTCCTTTTTTGGCTCGCTCTTTTTTTGTTTAAAATGCTTCGTTGTGCTGCGCGGAGCATAATTTAATGCGGCTCGTTGACACCCTTTTAGATTTGGGCTATATTGCAAAATAAGAAGTGGAAATTACCCTGCGTTCAGTAGCGCAGCCAAAAGTAGAGCGGAAGAATGAGTTACGCGCCCTGTTAAAGAAGACGCAATCACTTCCCCAAGTTCAAACTCTCACAGAAGAGGATATTCTTGCTGAGATTGAAGCCTATCGGAATTTTTCGTATCAGCCAACTGCTGATCGCTGAATACTATCCTATAGTTACACATGACCTGATGTGAAACAAAAGGCAATACGATGCTGGACCAATCAACCTTAGACGACATCATCCGGCGCATTGTAGAGGTCGCTCATCCGGAGAAGATCATTCTCTTTGGATCCGCCGCGAGGGGCGACCTGAGCCGCCATAGCGACGTTGACCTGCTCGTCGTAAAGGACGACAGCGATCCGTGGACTGTTATGGGAGACATCTACGGAAACCTGCGCGGCGTTGGCGTAGCAGTGGATGCAATCGTGGTCACGCCAGGGCAGATGGAACGTTACAAGGATAGTCACGCACTGGTGATCAAGCCTGCACTGCGAGAGGGAAGGGTCATATATGAAGCCGCCTGAACGCTCTATGCGACGGCGGCACGCTATCCTGGTATAGAGCAACCCGTCTCCGAACAGCACTACTTAGAAGCGGTGGAAATCGCCGAAGCTGTCGTCCGCTGGGCTGAGGAGCGGATATAACATGAATCAGGAGGGGATTTCATCTCCTGCGGAATCGTCCTATGTGACCTCAGAAATCAATAAAATGAAAAGAGCGAGTCTTTTTTGGCTCGCTCTTTTTTTCCTAAAATACTTCATTGTGCTGCGCGGGGCATAATTTAATACGGCTCATTGACACCCTTTTGGATTTGGGCTATATTGCACAAAATATCATCCACAAAAGTTCGCCCGAAGCTGATTGAGGCGGGTATAGAAGTGTTCCCCAGTCCGTCATGGGTCGAAAAATCCGAGTGGTGGAATCTGTATCCCAGATGGCGGCACCAACACCCAGAGGTAAACATTGAAACCACACGTTACATTGGAGTCTAAGCGATATGGAAAATGGAAATTATCGAGATAGAATTGCGGTTGATCCTCAGATTCATTTTGGTAAGCCTTGTGTTGCAGGAACCCGGATTCCCGTAGTTGATGTTCTCGAATTGGTGCGTGAAGGCATCTCGTTTAAGACGATCCTCTCTAATTATTTCCCCGACCTTCAAGAAGACGACATACGCGCTTGCATCCATTGGACTGAAATCGCTCGTTACGCGATATGTCGAGATAAATCCTAAATGAGCGTAATCTTCAATATCCAGGAACCTCAACTTCCGCAACTCAAAAGACTTTGCAATTAAAAAAATGCCCAAAACCAACGAAATCGCCTTCAATGTCCGGTTATTAGATGTACTACAGACCAAGCATCCACGCTGGCGCGATCATGTCGGTGTAGAGCAACGGGATGTACTCCGTGAGACCGCCCTACAACCGGATATTGTCATTCGTCCTCCAGGCGGTGTACCAGTCATTATCGAGACAGAGTTTATGCCAGCGCGTAGCGTCGAAGCAGACGCTAAGGCTCGTTTGGGGAAATTCTTGGAGTACAATGGCGACTTGATAGAGCAGACTATAGCTGTCCAAGTCCCACAAGAACTGAGCCGTGCGCCGCAGAAAGACCTGGAGCGGCTAATCGAAGCCGCTGAGTTCCGTTACTGTACCTTTTCACTGCAAGAAAAGGATACCATCGTGCGCTGGCCGTCTGAGGGTTGGCTTATCGGCAGTATTGATGATCTTGCTGCCTGTATTGAAAACGTCGCACTGTCCGAACGGCTGCTTGCTGAAGGAACACAAATTCTGGAGCAGAGCATAGGCGAAGCCGCAGGCAAGCTACGCGAAACAGCCAGCATCCATGCGCTGGAGAAAATGGCTCAGTCTCTCCATCAAGAAGATGGCGAACAAACCTCACTTATGGCCATGGCCATTGTCGCCAACGCCCTTGTCTTCCACACCGCTATTGTTGACGCTCACGGTATCCCAACCATCGACGAATTGCGTATTCCTGGTCGCAACGATGTCAGCAAGAGCCGTTTGCTCAAATGTTGGCAGTATATTCTCGACAACATCAATTACTATCCCATCTTCCGCATTGCTTCCGATCTGCTCCTGCCTATCGCCGACAGCACAGCAAACGCGGTCCTCAATCGTCTCGCTCAGGCAGCCGGTGATTTAGCTGGCTTAGGAGCTACCACCTTGCACGACCTCTCTGGACGTATGTTCCAAAGGCTTATTGCTGACCGGAAGTTTCTCGCCACGTTCTACACACTACCAACATCTGCTGCCCTGCTCGGTGAGTTAGCCGTATCACGTCTGGACGCAGTAACGAATTGGTCCAACCCCGATGCCCTCACCCGTCTCCAAATCGCGGACCTTGCCTGCGGAACCGGAACTCTACTCTCGGCGGCATATCGTGCCCTGGCCTCGCGTCATCGGCGAACTGGCAGTGACGATCAGATACTGCACACTAAGATGATGGAACGTGCCCTCATCGCTGCCGACATCATGCCAGCCGCAACGCATCTGACCGCGTCCATGCTGTCGAGCACCCATCCGGGCACAACCTTTGGCAACACTCGTGTCCACACTTTGCCCTATGGACAGCAGAGCCAGGAAAAGCGGCACGCCATGGCCCTGGGTGCTCTTGATCTCATTGAGGATGACACCGCGCCATCGCTGTTTGGGACTGGCATCCATGTAGCGCGAGGTACGGGCGCGGATGTGGAAGCCGAGGGAAGCCAGGACATGATCCTCCCCCCGAAACGGCTGATCTGATAATTATGAATCCCCCCTTCACACGACCTACCAACCACGAGAAGGCCGAGGTGCCAGTACCGTCGTTTGCCGGGTTGGGTACAAGTGAAGATGAACAGCGACAAATGAGCAATCGGTTGAAAAAAATATGCGCTGGACTAAAAAAGAGAGGATACTTAGCTGGTCATGGAAACGCCGGGCTGGCCTCTAACTTCATTGACCTCGCCCATGTCAAGACCAGACCCGGTGGCGTTCTCGCGCTGGTGTTGCCAGCAGCATTTGTGAGCGGTAGTTCATGGGAGAACTCCCGTCGCTTGCTGAAAAGCGAATACAAAGACTTGACCGTGCTGACTATTGCAGCGCACGGTCAGACAGATCGGGCCTTTTCAGCCGATACAGGCATGGCCGAAGCCCTCGTGGTAGCCAACAAGTGCCGCGGCGGACAACAGGGATCCGGAGAAACGTTGTTTGTTAATCTCTATCACCGACCACGCAGCCTCGCGGAAGCCTTTGAGGTAGCGCGGGCAGTAAGTCGCCTCTCGCCTCAAGCTCGACAAGGACGGATTTACATAGGTGACCGCGAAACAATCGGCACGTACATTTGGGCACCTTTGAACGAGGGCGGTTGCGCGTCCCTTCGCGAAACCACACTCGCTTCCACTGCTATTGGGCTGGCCACCGGAACACTTCAGCTTCCTCAAGGGTACTCCACAACGCTTCCTACAACTCAACTCGGGGTTCTTGGTAAGGAAGGGTTATACCATCTCGATATTATCGGAGGAATTAGCAAGGGAGTGCCGCGGGGACCGTTCAAAAAAATCGCCATTCAGGGCGTACCGCAGTATCCGATGTTGTGGAGCCACAACGCGAAACAAGAACGGGGTCTCGTCGTCCCACCCGATAGCGAAGGAGAAGTGCGCCCCGGCTGCGACTCCCGTGCTATTGAGGTGTGGAACACAACCGCCTCGCGGCTGCATTTCAACCTCGATTTTCAAATCAACTCGCAAAGCCTCACCGCCTGCCTCACGCCGACTGAAGCCATCGGCGGCACAGCGTGGCCTAACTTCATTCCGTCTCAAGACAAGTGGACCTTACCCCTCGTCTTGTGGGCCAACACTGCATTGGGCCACCTTGCCTTCTGGTGGATCGGAACTCGACAGCAACAAGGCCGTGCACGGCTCACGATTACCCAGCTACCTCGTCTGACGGTGTTGGACCCACGCCATCTCAGCGAGGGACAGATCGCTCAAGCCGAGGACATCTTTGAAGCATTCAAGGAAGCGGAGTTTCTACCAGCCAACGAAGCGTATCGGGACGACACTCGAAAGGCTCTTGATCGGGCGATCCTGGTGGACCTGTTGCGCCTACCTGAATCAATCCTCGAACCCCTCTCCATTTTGCGCGACCAATGGTGCGCTGAACCGAGCGTTCATGGCGGCAAATCGACACGGATTGACGTTTAAATCAGAGAATTCAACACAAAAGCCCGCTGATCACAACCGATCTGGACTTGACCCGTTTTGGTGGGTACCTTATGAGTAGTAAGAAAGGAGACCCACTCGCAGAGAGCTTTAGTGTTGGGAAGCAGACGCGAGTTAGCGAGCGTTGTTTTGCAAGGGCTTCCGAATCCC
>VXRD01000101.1 GCA_009838845.1 Gemmatimonadota bacterium
ACCGAAGGTCCATCTGCTGCCGGGTCTATGGTTGCCGCCCGCGATGTGGAGACTCAGGCTATTTTCGGTCTGAAGGGCGTGCCTCTCAATGTATTTGGAAAAACAAAAGCCGCGATTTACAAGAATGAAGAACTCTACAATCTCATGACGGCTTTGGGCATTGAAGACAGCGTTGAGAATCTCCGTTTCAACAATGTGGTCATTGCCACTGATGCCGATTACGATGGTTTCCACATCCGCAATTTGCTGATGACTTTTTTCCTCAATTATTTCGAAGAACTCGTTACTTCTGGTCATGTCTATATTCTGGAGACGCCGATTTTTCGCGTGCGGAATAGCCGCGAAACGCGCTATTGTTATAGCGAGAAAGAACGCAATCAGGCTGTTGCCGATTTGCGAAATCCCGAGGTCACGCGCTTCAAGGGATTGGGAGAGATTTCACCCGGTGAATTTGGACAATTCATCGGAGAGGATATGCGCCTGATCAAGGTCGGCGTGCGCGCTCTTGCCGAGGTTCCAACTACCCTCGAATTTTACATGGGAAAGAATACGCCCGATCGCAGAGATTATATTGTGGAGCATTTGATTTAGAGGATTGAAAATGGCTTATATCGACAAGTTATTTGATCAGTATTTTTTAGAACACGCTTCTTATGTTGTGAAAGATAGGGCGATTCCCGACATTGACGATGGTCTCAAGCCCGTACAGCGCCGCATTTTACACGCGCTCAAAGAGCAGGACGATGGGAAGTTTCACAAGGTCGCCAATGTCGTGGGGCAGACGATGAAATACCATCCCCACGGCGATCAGTCGATTTACGGCTCGCTGGTTCATCTGGCGAACAAAGATATGTTCATCGACAAACAGGGTAATTTTGGCAATATTTATACCGGCGATGAAGCCTCGGCTGCGCGCTATATCGAATGCCGATTGACCCCGCTCGCCAAAGATGTGCTCTTTAATCCGGAAATTACCGAATACATTGAGTCCTACGATGGTCGCAATAACGAACCCGTTGTTTTTCCGGCGAAGATTCCCGTGCTGCTCGCGCAGGGTACCGAAGGTATTGCGCCGGGTATGACCACACGGGTGTTGTCCCACAATTTGATCGAATTGTTGCAGGGACAAATTGCCTATCTTCAGGGGGAGGATTTTCAGGTCTTTCCCGATTTTGCGACGGGTGGTTTTGTCGATGTCACCGAATATGCAGACGGCAATGGCAAAGTGCTCGTGCGTGCCAAACTCGATACCAAAAATTCCAAGCGCATTGTCGTGCGCGAATTACCTTTTGGCGCTACGTCAGAGTCTCTCATCGCTTCGATTGAAGGTGCAGCCCGAAAAAACAAACTCAAAATCGCGGGTATTAGCGATTATACAGGTGAGGAAGTCGAAATTGAAATTCGTCTTGCCCGGGGTGTGCATACCAAGGATACGGTGGATGCGCTTTACGCTTTTACCGACTGCGAGCAATCGATCAGTGTCAGTGCTCTCGTTATCAAGGACAATCGCCCCCATATCGCCACGGTGAGCGATATTCTCAAACACAATGCCGACCGATTGGTCGATATTCTCACGGCAGAGCTTAAAATTGAGCAGCGTCAGGTGCGGGACAGGTTGCACGCCAAAACCCTCGAACAAATTTTTATCGAGAATCGCGTTTACAAGGCAATTGAGGATGTCGCCGATTCCAGTGCGATCCACGAGGCGATACGCACGGGTCTCGAGCCTTTTTTCATTTCAATCAGACGCAAGGTCACATCAGAAGACCTCGATACACTTTTGCAAATTCCCATTCGGCGCATTTCGCTGTACGATATCACCAGAGCGAAAAGAGAGATGCGCGAGATGCGCGCGAGGCTCAGAGAGATCAAGACCAATCTCGACAATATCACGGGCTTTACCATTGATTTTCTGGAATATCTGATTGATGAATACAAAGACAAGTACCCCCGACGTACTGAGGTCACTTCTTTTGATCAGGTGGATGCACGCGAAGTGGCACAGCGCAATCTCAAGTTGCGCTATGATAAGAAGACGGGTTATCTCGGTTATGATGTCAATGGTAGCACGCTTATGGATGTGTCGCAATACGACCGCGTGCTCGTGATTCGAAAAAATGGCACTTATTCTCTGCACGAAGCACCCGATCGACTCTTTGTGGATAAGGGTATGCTATTTTGCGATTTTGTCGATTCCGAACGGGTGTACACGGTTGTTTACCGGGATAAGAAGACCAATTATCCCTGTATTAAACGCTGTAAGCTCGACACATTTATCCTGAATAGGGGGTATGAACTCGTGCCTTCGGGATGCCGATTGCTCAAGCTCACAATCGACCGCGATGTCGAGGCTCACGTATCCTATAAACCCAAACCCCGCGTGCGTATTCTCAATGAAGAATTTGCGATCGAAGACTATGCGGTTCGCGGCAAGACCGCCAAAGGCATGCGCCTATCAGCGCGCGAGGTTAAAAGCGCCAAATTTGTAAAGCCTAAAGTTTGAAAAGTGGGAGAACCTCAATGAGCAGTGCTGTTTCTATTGATTTGCGCGAAGTTCGAAAGCAGGATTTGAATCACGTATGGCATCCTTTGATGCAATATGAGGGTAAGAGCGAAAATGATTTGCTCGTTATTGTGTCGGCGGATGGGTGTGAGATCACGGATTCGGATGGGAAAACGTATCTCGATGCGTATGGCGGGATATGGAATGTCAATGTGGGGTATGGTCGGGATGAGATTGTCGAAGCTGTGTATGAACAGATGAAAACACTCCCGTTCTATCCCATGACGCAGATCAATGTGCCCGCGGCGCAACTCGCTGGTCGGTTGGCGGAATTGTCACCGGGCGATCTCAACCATTTCTTTTTTGTGAATAGCGGTTCAGAGGCTAATGAAACCGCTATTAAAGTTGCGCGACAATACGGCCGGGCGACGCATCCGGGCGAGAGTCGTTTTAAAATTATCTGCCGGTATAAGGGCTATCACGGCTTTACGATGGGGGCTATGTCTGCGACCGGTCAGGTGAGGCGACGCGCGCCGTTTGAGCCCCTGGCGCCGGGATTTATCCACGTTGAATTGCCCACTGCCGATGCCCACGGAGCGGATGAGATCGCGCGGGTTATCGAACGCGAGGGTCCTGATACGGTCGCTGCTGTGCTTGCAGAACCCGTTGTTGGTGGGGGTGGTGTGCATGTTCCGCCAGATGATTATTTTCCCGCTTTGCGCGATGTATGCGACCACTATGGTTGTTTGCTGATGTTTGACGAGGTGATCACTGGTTTTGGGCGAACAGGGAAATTGTTTGCTGCCGAGCACTGGGGGGTTGTGCCCGATGTGATGACGATTGCCAAGGGCGTGTCGAGTGGGTACCTGCCGCTGGGTGCATGTGCTGTTACCGAAAAGGTCTGGTCGGCATTTTTGGGAGGGGCGGATGAGGGAAAAGAATTTGCTCAGGTTTCCACGTATGGCGGGCATCCGGCATGCTGTGCTGCGGCGCTGGCAAATATCGAAATTCTGACCCGGGAACGGCTGTGGGAAAATTCGGAGACTGTGGGTGCGTACTTGTTGGCGCGGCTCAAAGATATGTCATCGCCTTTGATCAAAGAAGTTAGAGGTCTGGGTCTTATGCTCGCGGTTGAGCTTCAAAGCGAGGATGGATCGGAACTGGACAGAGAGAGGACAAACAAGTTTGGCAGTGCGCTTCGAGATGCGGGTGTGATTACCGGGAAGATGAGTCATGTTATGGTCGGATCTGAGCCTGTTTTTACACTGGCACCCCCTCTGATTCTTACGGAGGAGCAAGCCGACCGAATAGCAGGTGCGTTTGTGACTGCGTTGCGGGCTATAAGCTAAGTTGATAAATTCGCGGGTTGTTTAGATTTTTTGCCCCTGCGATCACCACCGGAGTACGCATGCACCTGAGTTGGATTGACTATGCCATCGTTCTCGTCTATGTCGGTGGCACTATCGTCGCCGGGACGTTGGCGCGAGGTGCCATCAAGGGCATCTCCGACTTCCTCGTCGCTGGCCGCGGTCTCAAAATCCACATGGCCGTCGCCACTATGGTCTCAACCGGTCTCGGGCTGGTTACGGTCATGTACATGGCCGAGGAGGGCTTTAAATACGGCTTTGTGCCCTTCGTCTTTGGCCTCATGGCGCTAATTACCACCGTGATCATCGGCCGCACTGGCTTCATCGTCAGCCGCCTGCGTCATTTGCAGGTGATGACCGTGCCCGAATTCTACGAACTCAAGTACACGCGCGGCGTGCGCCTGCTCGGCGGCATCATCCTCACCCTCGCTGGCACCCTCAACATGGGACTCTTTCCCATCCTCGGCAGCAAGTTTGTCGTCGGCTTCACCGGCCTCGACAAGGAATACGTCAACTACGTCATGATCGGCATGTTGCTCATCGTCGTCTTCTACACGCTGATGGGCGGCATGGTCTCGGTGGTGCTGACGGACTTCGCTCAGTTCGTGTTGCTGGCGCTGGGGTTTTTCTTCGGCACGTATGTCATTCTCAATCATCCGCACCTCGGCTGGGACAACCTCGTCCAAGCCGTGCAAATCCACAAAGGTGATATCGGCTTTGACCCCATAGCCAATCCCGGCTACGGCATCTCAATGATCTTATTTCTATTCTGCGTCGGCCTGGTCGGCGTGGTCTGGCAACCCGAAATGATGCGGCCGCTGAGTGCCGAAAGCTCCAAGGTGGCCCGCCGCGTGTTCTGGATTTCTTCTGCCACAGTCATGGGGCGGGCGATGGTGCCGATGTTTTGGGGCATCGCGGCACTGGCCTATTTTGGCAACCCCGAACTCGACCCCCACTACGCCATGCCCGAAATGCTCGGCAAAATCCTGCCTCTGGGCATCGCTGGCCTGCTCATGGCCGGGATGTTCGCGGCCTTTATGTCCACCCACGACAGCTATCTGCTGGCCTGGAGTGGCGTCATCGTCCGCGATGTGGTCTCGCCGATCAAGGCCATGCTCGCAAAATCGAGCGGCGAGCGCGAAGCAGACGGAACCTGGGGCGGGCTATCGAGCGAGCGCGAGATCTACTGGACCCGGGCTATCGTCGTCATCCTCGCGGCCTTCTTGGCCATTTTCGGCGCGCTCTACCAGCTTCCCGAGACGGCCTTCCGCTTTATGTACGTCACCGGCAGTATCTACTTCTCCGGCTGCGTCGGCACCGTGGCCCTGGGACTGTACTGGAAAAAGGCCAATACTCCAGGTGCGTACTGTGCCCTGATCCTGGGTGCGCTGGTGCCGCTCAACTTCCTGATTATGACCGAAAACCAGCACCTGGTGCCCGAGTTTTTGTTGCCACTGGTCGAAAACTCCAACCTCGTCGGGATTACCAGCCTGGCCCTGGGCGGCCTCGCCATGCTGGTCGTTGCCTCGCTCACGCAGCGCTCGCACCCGCCGCGTCTTTTAGACTTTAGCAACATGGAGTAGTGCAATGGATGTCGAAACCTGGAAAGTCTTCTGGCAATTCGTCTTTATCGCCGCTAGCGTCCTCTTTTACGGCATTGTCATCGCCGTCGCCTGCAAGGGCTTTGGCGATGTGATCCAGATGATCCGCAACATGGCTGCTGGCCGCGGGGCCAGCGAATCCGCCTCAGACTCCCAGCACGAGTGACGCAGCGCATATACTGGCGTTGCGCTAATTCAATCAAGGAAACCGCGATGATCAATGCGACCTTATGCTATGTCAAAAATGGCAATAAAACGCTGATGCTGCACCGAGTGAAAAAGGAAAATGACATACACGAGGGCAAATGGAATGGTCTGGGTGGCAAGATGGAAGCGGGCGAGACGCCTGAGGACTGCGTTATCCGAGAAGTGCGCGAAGAGAGTGGCTTGCAGATTCAAAATCCCGCTTTAAGAGGTGTGCTCACGTTTCCAAAATTTGATGGGATTAATGACTGGTTGGCGTTTGTGTTTACTGCGGAGAGATTCACGGGTGAGTTGATCGATTCGAGTGAAGGTATCCTGAAATGGATTGACGACTCAGAACTGCTCGATCTCAATCTTTGGGAAGGCGACAAAATTTTTCTGAAGTGGTTACACCAGGATGCGTTTTTTTCAGGGAAATTTACGTATGAAAACAAACGGTTGATCGCTCACGATGTCGTGTTTCACACGCTGTCTGGATCTGTGCCATGAACGAAAAAGCCGAAGCGATTAAAAAGCGATACCGGTATCGCCGCCTTATTCTCACGGGCAAAATCGACTTATCCAGACACGCGGCAGTCAAATTTATCGGCGCAGATACGGCGTATCACCTGTATGCCCGTGCAACGCCTCGGTCTCGTGCGGCAGAGAAAAGCGCGTGATGCGATGGTCTTATCAGAGCTTCAGCTTTGGGAGTATGTCAATTAACCGGCAGATCCATACCGAATCTCGTGATAATCTCGATCACTCGTAATCGGAACGGGTTTCCCTTCCAGAAATGCCCACTTTCCCACATCACACGCCGAAGCGCGAACAAATCCATTGATATACGAACGCCGCGGCTTATCCGTCGTATTTGGTGACGAGCCGTGAACCGTATAAGACGTGAACATCACCACATCACCCGGCATTGCCTCACAGGGAACAGCCGACGACACATCCACCTGATCTTCAACCTCTCCTTTTGCATACCGCGTCACCTTCAAATTTCCCAACTTGTGGCTGCCGGGCACAACGTGTAAACAGCCATTGGCAATCGTTGCCTCATCCACCACAATAATGGTCTGCACATAATTGTTCACCTGATCGCGAAACGCAGGCGTAGGGCGGATATCCTGATGCCATGGAAAGTGAATATCTCCCCCAGGCATCTTGAAATTAATCTGATTGATATACTGCTTCAACGAAGTTCCGATCAACGGCTTTAACAGTGCGGGAAACTTCGCGCTATTCCGAATCTCCTCAAACGCAGGGTGAATGAGAGAAGGCCACTGGACTTTTCGCAGATACGGAACAGCCTTTGTGCCAACCATCGGTCTGGGCGTCTGCAAGTGAATATGCACCTCGCGGTCTTTGCCCTGAAGAATTGCATCGGGAAGATCTGTCCGCGCTGCCAGTTCGAGAATATAGTCATATCCTTCGTGCAAACGCGCAATCTCATCCCCATCAAACACGCCCCGCGCAACGTGATATCCCCGCTCCCTGAAAGCCTCGACATCTTCTTTGCTCAACGTCTTCATATCATTTTCTCCATCGTTTTAACTACCGAACAGCTCACATAAGCAGTATAATGGGTCAGTGGTCAGAAAACAAACTGGTTTTGAGATCCGACCATCGCGCCTCTATGGCCCTCAAGGCGACTCCTCAAAATCTCCCTCAAGCCCTACTGATTGGGCGATGAAACGTACGATTTTCCCATCTAAAATAAGGAATCATTCAAATGGACCTCATTATCAACTCCAAATTTTTCGATCAGTATTCCGTGCCTGAACTGGGCGAAAAAGCGATTGAATTGGGCTACGACGGCATTGACCTGTGCGTGCGTCCGGGCCATCCCATTCACGCAGACAATGTAATTGAGGCATTGCCCAAAGCAGCCGAAATCTGGCGCAGTCAGGACCTGGTCTGCCCTATGATAACCGCGCCCGTGACACTCGTAGATCCAGAATCACCGGAAATAGAAAAATACTATATCGCCTGTGCCGAAGCCGAAATCCCCCGTCTCAAAATCGGATTCTGGAAATATCAGCCCGGCGATGATTACTGGCAGGTTGTGGATACAGCGCGGAGAGATCTGGCAAAAATTGTGGTTCTGAGCGAAAAATACGGCGTGCAGACCTGCTATCAGATTCACAGCGGGCCTTGCCTGGGAAGCAACTGCGCGGGATTGATGCACCTCATCAACGGCTTTGACCCACAATACGTGGGCGCGTACCCCGATTTCGGACACCTCGCACTGGATGGAGAAGACTGGGCAATGGGATTGGCGATGATTCGGGATTATATCTCAGTCGTGGGCATTAAAGATGCGTATTATCTACCGCAACCGGAAGGTCAAACACCGCGCTATCGTCCCTGCTTCACAAAAGCTGGAGAAGGATGCGTAGATTGGCATCGTTGCTTGGGGCTATTGCACGAGATGGGATTTGATGGACCCTTATCCGTCCACACCGAATACAAATTTGACGAAACTATCATCCGTCAAGTCGGTTACGCGCAAACATCGCCTCCAAATTTGGAAGCATGGGCAAAAGAAGACGCGGATTATCTTCGGAAAATTATCGCAGACATTGCATAAAGAGAGGTTCACAATGCGTACAGCAAAAGCCGGTTGGGCGCAGTTTGATTCAACGCCGCCACTGGGGCTGCCTATGGGTGGTCGCGGTCCGCGGTTTTCACCCGGGTCTGAGGTGCTCGATCCTCTGGCCGCGCAGGCAGTTGTTATTGAGGATCAAAAGGGCTATCGCACGGTCTGGATTTCGATTGATATGATTGGGATGACATGGCATGTGACGAGTCGTTTGCGCTGTGAGTTAGCTTCAATAACCGGCATACCTTTTGAAGCGATTATTGTCAATTTTTCGCATACGCACAGCGGTCCCATGTCCGGGTTTGAGGGATATGCGACGACTGTGGCTAAACCCGCAGAACTCGAGGCTTATGAAACTGATTTGCTGTCTCGTACGGTGAAAATGGTGGTCGAAGCCATCGTGAATATGCGAGAAGTCTCTGTTTGTGTGCATCGCGGTACGTCTGAGATTGGGATTAACAGGCGCAGGCGGGGTGCCGATGGCAGTATGGGGATGAGGCCAAATCCAGATGGATATATGAATCGAGATCTCTGGGTGCTTGATCTCGTCGCGGATGATGGACGTTGTGTGCTGTTTAATTATGGATGCCATCCGGTGATGGTTTACGGTTTTGCATGGGATGGCATTTCTGCTGATTTTCCCGGGGTGTGTCGCAATCGGTTGGTCGAATCTCTCGGTCCGAATACCCACGCGCAGTTTATTCAGGGGCTTGCCGGCAATATTCGACCGCGCCGCCTCGCGGGGGCAGACGCATTTCGCAAATCCACGCCAGAGGATGTTGTTGCGACGGGTGGTCAACTTGCCGATGATGTTCTCGCGGCTATGGACTCTGGTGGTGAATTGCTGGAATTGGATCTCAATTGCGTTTCGGGATTCGCGCTGGCTCCGCGCGACCAGGATGCGATTCCATCCCTTGCCCATTGGGAAGCACTTGCCAATGGCGAGGCAGAACTCGAGCAAAATCTCGGTGCTTACTGGGTCGAGCGTTTGGGATCTGGCATACCGCCAGCGCGTTTTTTCCCCTGGGCGGTTGGTCTTATTCGCCTGGCGGGAGAACACACCATCGCGTGGCTTGGCAACGAGGTTGTTGCGGAGTGGCTCCCCTTGCTGAGAACTTATCTCAATGATCCGAATCTCATTGCCTGGGGATATTGTCAGGATGGGCGCAATTACATGCCGACAGACGCGCTTATTCCCGAGGGTGGGTACGAGGTTGATAGCGCGAATGCGTACACCAAAGCTGGTCCCGGTCCGTTTCAGATTGGTATTAACGCGGTGACAAAGAAAGCATTTCTCGAATTGGCCGGAAGGCTGTGATGGTTAGTTTTGATTAGATCGCCTGCTCCGTCCGCGACGGCGCTGTTCACGCCACCGTTCGTATGCCTCTTGGTCAAACTCGATAACGGGGATCTCACCCTGCCAGGCCTCGGCAATGATGGGCATGATGCGCTGTGTCGCCAATTGGAAATCCCGTCCAAAAGGTCTCGGGTTTGGAAACCATTTCCACAGGAGAACACCTGTGATCCGCGGTTCGTTTTCAATGGTTTCGAGCGCGACGCGCCAGCACATTTCCTGTAAGGGGCGCGCGCCGTCGTCATCCACGCGATAGGTCCACGGTTCTGATGCGGCTTTATAAGATTGGTTGTATCCCAGTTCGGTAAATACGATGTTGCGATCCATTTTTTTAGCATAAGTTCGCAGTTCTTTTACCAGACGATCCCATCCTCTGCGGAGGTCGGCCTCTGTGGGGTTCTGGTTTTTTGCAATTGGGAAATAGCCCTGAATACCGATCACATCCAGGGCGTCCCAGAATGGCACGCGCGTGTAATCCGTCCAATTCGCCGCATAGGTGATCTTCCCTTTATACACCTTTCGCACGTCTGCAATCAGGGCGCGCCATTCGCCTTCGTGATTCAGGGTTTTGTCCAGTTCTGTTCCTATGACAAATGCATCGGCGTCTTTGCAGGCTTCTGCCACAGCCAAAATCCAGGCGCGATAATCTGCCCAGAAGCGCGCCCATTCTTCCTCAGAGCGAAACGCAATTTCGCCCCGCCACTCAAATCCCGACCGCCAGTATGCCAGATGGGGCTTGATGCAAATTTTCAATCCCCGTTTGTGGGCTTCTACTATTGGTCTCGTCCAGTGTGCGGGAGCCAAATCACCGGCGCCTTCAAACCGCCTCACCCTGACCGATCCGTCCTGCGAAATGCCCGCATAGGGATGGGTCGCCACCCAGTTTGCTCCCAATATTTCAATATCTCGCAGCGTTGAAACCATTTCGTCACTCGCCCAATCTCGCCCACCCCCGTGCGTTGAAATCGTGATTCCCCGCATTGATGTATCATCGTCGAATGCATGGGGTTCAAACGCGGTTAATAAGCTGAATAATAGAATGGTGAAATAACGGAGCATGACAGACTTTCATTTAGACAAAAAAGGCGCAGTACAAACTGCGCCCTCCTGTGGTCTGATTCGTTTTTATCCTGCTCATCCTTAAATCCTGCCCATCCTGATCCGGTTTTACGGCAGATCAGTTGATCCCATGAGGTAGCGGTCTGCTTCGCGGGCAGCGCCGCGACCTTCTGCGAAGGCAAAGACAACGAGGCTCATGCCGCGGCGCACATCACCTGCGACAAAGAGGCCGGGGATTCTGGTGGTGAACTCGCCTTCGATGGCTTTGACGTTGGAGCGTTCGTCGCGTTCGAGTTCGAGTTCGTCGAGAATGGTATCTTCGGGACCGAGCCAGCCCATGGAAAGGAAAACGAGATCTGCAGGCCATTCTTTTTCCGTGCCGGGGACTTCGCGGAATGGCGCGCCGTTTTCTGCGGGTACCCATTCCACTTGCATGGTTTTTAATGCTTTGAGCGTGCCGTTTTCATCGCCTATAAATTCCGTGGTGCTGATGAGATATTCACGTGGATCTCTGCCAAAAATAGCGGCGGCTTCCTCTTGACCATAATCGGTTTTGAAAATGAGTGGCATTTGTGGCCAGGGGTTGCTGTCGGGGCGCGTTTTGGGCGGTTCGGGAATAATGTCGAACTGGTACAGACTTTTGCAGCCGTGGCGCATTGCTGTGCCCACGCAGTCGGTTCCCGTATCCCCTCCGCCGAGCACGATAACGTGTTTGTCTTTGGCGTTTATATAATTGCCGTCTTCAAGATTGGAGTCGAGCAGGCTTTTGGTGTTTTTGTGCAAATACTCAATGGCCTGATGTACGCCGTTGAGTTCGCGGCCTTTGATGGGAAGGTCGCGGGGTTTGAGTGCGCCAATGCAGAGCACGACCGCGTCGTATTCATTGAGGAGATCTTTTGCCGGCAGGTCTGTGCCAATTTCGGTATTGGTGATAAACTCGATGCCCGATTCGATCATGAGGTCAATGCGGCGTTGTACGACTTCTTTTTTGTCGAGTTTCATGTTGGGAATGCCGTACATGAGCAATCCGCCGATGCGGTCAGAGCGTTCGTACACGGTAACTTTGTGCCCGGCTTTGTTGAGTTGTGCCGCGCAAGAGAGACCTGCGGGACCTGAACCCACGACGGCCACGCGCTTGCCCGTGCGCTTGTCGGGAATATCGGGCGTGACCCAGCCTTCTTCCCAGCCTTTGTCAATGATGGAGACTTCAATATTTTTGATGGTGACGGCGGGTTCTGTCATGCCCAGCACGCAGGAACCCTCGCAAGGGGCTGGACAAACGCGACCGGTAAATTCGGGAAAGTTGTTGGTCTTGTGCAATCGCTCGAGAGCTTCTTTCCATAGGCCGCGATATACGAGATCATTCCATTCGGGAATGAGGTTGTTGATGGGACATCCAGAGGGAAAAGGCGTAGATTCGGGCAGGCGCACACCGGTATGGCAAAAGGGTATGCCACAGTCCATACACCGCGCACCCTGTTCCCGAAGTTTTTCATCGGGGTGATGATGGTGAAATTCTTTCCAGTCTGCGATGCGCTGTGCGGGGTCTCTATCGGCCGGAAGTTCTCGCTGAAATTCCATGAATCCGGTCGGTTTTCCCATAAGTACTCCTTTTCTCAAGCCTCAACTTCTACGCCGCGACGGAATGCTTCAAGCCATGCATCTTCGCCTTTCAAACCCTCTTGTTGCGCGGTTTCATAAGCTGCGAGAATGCGCTTGTAGGGTTTTGGGAAGACTTTGACAAATTTGGGCAACATGTCATCCCAATGGACGAGGATGTGTTGCGCCACGCTGCTCTCGGTGTAGTCGGCGTGCTTGGTGATCATGCTTTTGAGTTCTTCGATGTCTTCGTCGTTTTGGACGGGTTCGAGATCGACGAGTTCGGGGTTGCAGCGTATGTGGAAGTCACCGTCTTCGTCGAGCACATAAGCAATGCCACCGGACATGCCAGCGGCAAAGTTGCGCCCGGTTTTGCCCAAAATGACGGCCATCCCACCCGTCATATACTCGCAACCGTGATCGCCAATGCCTTCGACGACTGCGCTAACGCCCGAGTTTCGCACGCAGAAGCGTTCGCCTGCCTGACCGCGGATGAAGGCTTGCCCATTGGTTGCACCGTAGAAGGATACGTTGCCGATAATGATGTTGTCTTCGGCTTTGAAGGTGGATCCTTTGCGCGGATAGACAATCAGTTTGCTGCCGCACAGGCCCTTGCCAAAGTAGTCATTGGCGTCGCCTTCGAGGCGAAAGGTGATGCCCGGTGGCGTAAAGGCTGCAAAAGATTGTCCGGCCGATCCCTCAAAGGTGATGTCAATGGTGTCTTCTGGCAAGCCATCGGGTCCGAACCTGCGGGTGATTTCACTACCGAGAATAGTGCCGACCACGCGGTTGGTATTTTTGATGTCGAATTTTGCGCGCACTTTGCTACCATCTTTGAGGGCGGGTTCGCAAAGTTCGAGCAGGATCTGGTTGTCTATCGCGTTTTCGAGGCCGTGATCCTGCTCGATCTGGCAATAACGGCCAATTTCAGGATCGGCGTCTGGTTTTTCGAGAATGGGAGACAGGTCCAGATATTTTGCTTTCCAGTGATCGGTTTTTGCCTGGTGGAGCAGGTCGGTGCGACCGATGAGTTCATCGATGGTGCGCACGCCGAGTTGCGCCATTATTTCGCGCATATTCTGTGCGATAAAACGCAAGAAATTGACGACTTGGTCGGGGTCACCCATGAACTTTTTGCGCAGTTCGGGATGCTGTGTGGCCACACCCACAGGGCAGGTGTCGAGGTGGCAAACGCGCATCATGATGCAGCCCATGGCGACGAGTGCTGTGGTTGCAAATCCAAATTCTTCGGCACCGAGCAGAGCTGCAATGATCACATCGCGCCCGGTTTTGAGTTGTCCGTCGGTCTCGACAATGATGCGCGATCTCAGATTGTTGAGTACCAGGGTCTGGTGGGTTTCGGCAACGCCGAATTCCCAGGGTAGGCCGGCGTGTTTGATGCTGGTTTGCGGCGATGCGCCAGTACCGCCGTCGAGGCCTGAGATGAGTACCACATCGCCGTGGCCTTTAGACACGCCCGCTGCGACGATGCCGACATTGATTTCTGCGACGAGTTTGACGTTAATCCTGGCATGGTGGTTGGCGTTTTTGAGATCGTGAATGAGTTGCGCCAGATCTTCGATGGAGTAAATATCGTGATGCGGTGGCGGTGAAATGAGTTCTACACCCGGTGTGGAGTGACGAACTGTGGCAATCCACGGATACACTTTATTGCCGGGCAATTCGCCGCCTTCGCCAGGCTTGGCGCCCTGCGCCATTTTGATCTGCAATTCTTTGGCATTGACCAGATAATTGCTGGTGACGCCAAAGCGTCCAGAAGCCACTTGTTTGATGGCACTATTTTTGGAATCGCCATTGGGTTCGAGAGTATAACGCGCAGGATCTTCGCCGCCTTCGCCAGTGTTGCTTTTGCCACCGAGACGATTCATCGCGATGGCGAGTGCTTCATGCGCCTCTTTAGATATCGATCCATAGGACATGGCGCCGGACTTAAAGCGCCTGGTGATTGCTTCGACGGGTTCGACTTCGTCGAGGGGAATGGGTTCGTTGGCATAGTTGAAGTCCAGGAGACCGCGCAAGGTTGCCAGATTTTTGGCCTGTTGATCGATGAGGACAGAGTATTCTTTGTACACTGCGTAATCATTGGTGCGCGTAGCGTGCTGGAGCTTGTGAATCGTAAGGGGATTAAAGAGGTGATATTCCCCACCTTGCCGCCACTGAAAATGCCCGCCCACGTCGAGGGTGCTGCCGTTGACTGAAATTTGGGGATACGCATCGCGATGCCGCATCAGAGCTTCTCGGGCAATGACATCGAGGCCAATGCCGTCTATGCGGGAATCCGTCCAGGTAAAGTATTGGTCAATGACGTTTTTTGAAATGCCAACTGCTTCAAAAATTTGAGCACCCCGATAGGACTTGATGGTGGAGATGCCCATTTTTGCCATGACTTTGACTACGCCTTTGGTCGCGGATTTGACATATCCTTTGACCGCATCGCGGTAGGCGATATCGGTCAATTGCTTTTCGGCGATCATGTCGGCGAGGCTTTCATAAGCCATATAGGGATTGATCGCCTGAGCTCCGTAGCCGATGAGCAAACAGAAGTGATGCACTTCTCTGGGTTCACCTGTTTCGAGGGCAATCCCGACTTTTGTGCGTGTACCTTCGCGGATGAGGTGGTGGTGGAGACCGCTCATGGCCAGGAGTGCGGGAATGGGTGCGTGGTCTTTATCAACACCGCGGTCTGAAAGAATGAGTATGGTATAACCGTTTTCAATGGCTTTGTCGGCTTCTGCACACAATCTATGCATGGCCTTTTCGAGACCGGCTTCGCCATCGGCCACGTCAAAGAGCATGGATATGGTGGTGGCTTTGAGGCCCGGTCGGTCAACGCCGCGCAATTGCTCGAGTTCTTCATTGGTCAAAATGGGCGTATCGAGATGGATTTGCCTGCAACTTTCGGGTTCGGGAATCAACAGATTGCGCTCGGGACCAATGGTGGCATCAGCCGAGGTGATGACCTCTTCTTTAAGGGGATCGAGAGGCGGATTGGTCACCTGGGCAAAGAGCTGTTTGAAGTAGTTGTAGAGCAGGTGTGGTTTGTTGGACAATACCGCCAATGGTGCGTCGTTGCCCATTGATCCGACGGGATCGCGCCCGATTTTGGACATGGGACCAACAAAAATTTTGAGGTCTTCAAACGTGTAGCCAAAAGCCTGCTGCCGCATGAGTATTTCAGCGTGATTTGTGGGGGGTGCAATGGGCGCGACTGCGGGCAGGTTTTTGAGTGAAATGAGATGGTCGTCGAGCCATTGCTGGTAGGGGTGTTCGGAGACCATTGACTGTTTGACTTCGTCGTCGGAAATGATGCGGCCCTTTTGGGTATCGACGAGAAGGATGCGACCGGGTTGCAATCGACCTTTGTAAGCGATGCGCTCGGGTTCCAATTCGCAGACGCCCGCTTCAGAACTGAGGATGAGCAGGTCGTCTTTGGTGACGTAATAACGCGAGGGGCGCAAGCCATTGCGGTCGAGGCAGGCACCTACGATTTCGCCATCGGTAAAGCCAATAGAAGCCGGACCATCCCAGGGCTCCATAAGACAGGAATGGTATTCGTAGAAGGCGCGCCTTTCGGGGGGCATGCTCTCGTGGTTTTCCCAGGGTTCGGGAATCATCATGACGGCTGCGTGCGCCATTGAGCGGCCAGATAGAGACAGAAATTCAAAGCAGTTGTCGAAAATTGCGGAATCTGACCCGTCTTCGTAGAGGATGGGGAATATTTTTTTTATGTCGTCACCCCAAAACTCTGAAGCCAGCATGGCCTGTCGGGTTTTCATCCAGTTTTGATTTCCGCGCAGGGTGTTGATTTCGCCGTTGTGTATGAGGTAGCGATAGGGGTGCGACCGTTCCCAGGAGGGAAAGGTGTTGGTGGAAAACCGGGAATGCACGAGGACAATCGCGGCTTCCATGCGGTGATCTTGCAGGTCGGGATAAAATTCGGGTACCTGCATGGGCGTGAGCATGCCTTTGTACACAATGGTGCGCGACGACAAGCTGGGGATGTAAAAATTTTCGTCGTGCCCGGCATAGCGGATCGTATTGGTGGCGCGCTTGCGAATGACGTAGAGTTTGCGTTCGAATGCCATGAAGTTGGACAAATCGGCACTGCGACCAATGAAAATTTGCCACACAACGGGTTCACAGGATCTGGAGGTGAGGCCCAGATAGAAGTTGTCGGTGGGCACTTTGCGCCAGCCGAGGACTTCCTGCCCTTCTTCTTTGACAATATCCTCGATGATTTGACGCGTTTTTTGGCGGATAGATTGATCCTCGTGATCGGTCATAAAGATCATGCCGACACCGTAGTGACCGGGGTCTGGCAGGTCAATGCTGATTCCCTCGCAGGCGTGTTTGAAGAATTGATGTGGAATTTGCATCAAAACACCAGCGCCGTCGCCCGTGTTGTCTTCGGCACCGCGCGCGCCCCGGTGGTCGAGACAGACCAGGGATTCGAGAGCCATTTTGACGATCTGGTTGGATTTTTCACCTTTGATATTCACGACAAATCCAATACCACAGGCGTCGCGTTCGTATTTGGGGTTGTAGAGTCCGTGCTTGCGAGGATATGCCATAAAAAATGTTCCTTAATCACATGGCGCGAAAATGCCAGAACCGCGATCCGGCCCTGGCATTTGAAAACCGGTTGTTTTGTTAGAAGCTATTCAAAGGCGACTGCATTGATTTCGATGTACTCCAACCATTCGTCCGGCGTGTCTTCTTCAGCGAAGATCGCTTCAACTGGACATTCGGGTTCACAAGCTCCGCAGTCGATGCATTCTTCGGGGTGAATATAGAGCATATTGAGACGTTCATCTTCCGGCAAATCGGTTGCGTCGGGTTCGTAGATGCAGTCCACCGGACAGACTTCCACACAGGCCTTGTCCATAACATCAATGCATGGCTCTGCGATAATATAGGCCATTTTTATTTTTCCTTTCCTTTGCTATTGTTCCGACTCATCCGGCGTTGACTTTGCCAAATATACTTATTTGGTTGGCTTTGTCAAGTATTGTAAGTTAAAATTATGATTGCAGGTACACAAAAGAAGATATTTTACTTTTCAGGCCAGATTCTCGAGGAGTGTTGCAACGGACCAATCGCCCTCTGCGTGAATGTCCAGGGTGAATCGTTGCCTGGTATCTTTTCTGCGTTTGGCAATCACTGCTGAACCGTTGTAAAGCTGGTGTAAAAACGCCTGGAGATCGTCATTTATGGCGTTGTGTGTATTTTCGGTGTTGGGGGCATTGAGGCGGTCGTTGAGGATGAGTCTGAGTTCATTTCCTCGAAAAGCGACCGCTTCTTCTGCTTCAAGACGCTGGCAGATTGCACAGGTTGCACGAACCGCTGAGGACAATTGCTGCGCAAAATTACCTCCGTTGGGTTGCTTGCGGTTGTAGAGCAGGCCGCGTTTTGCGTCCGTGTCGTCAATGCTGATGTCGTATTCGTGACCGATTAGCAGGGTCACGGGACCATTGGGTACGTGACTGTAATCGGCTGCATCGAGCAGCACATCGGATCCATTGTGTGCTGAAATCCAGTTGTTGAAGGTTTTGAACCAGGTCTCAGGCGCGATATTGTGCCCCTGATCGAGATAAAATTTGACGCTGATTTTATGGGTTGGCATAATTACCTTTCAAACCACATTCATTTGACCATAACAGGCATAGGCTTCTTCGATGAAGAGTTGGGCTTCTTCGACGACCTGATGGGCAATGTCGCGGGTGTATTCGGCGACTTCCTCTTCGTGAACGCGGAAGAGATAATTGGCAAATTTTGCGCCGGCAAACTGGTTGTAGAACAACTCGGTATCGCAAAAGCGCGTGCGAAATTCTTCGACGATGACATCGGCATCTTCTGGTACGTCGAGAAACTGCGTTTTGACCAGTGCTTTGGCGGCGTGCAACATCGCGCCGAAAGCCGTTTTGTACGCGGCTTCGTAGTCGCCTTCCTCCAGGTAAATCTGCGATTCAAAGGATTCGGTTTCGCAGCCGGATAGTTCAAATTGCACCAGTGAAACCACTTCGCCAGCGCATTCGCCTTTGCCCATATCGCCGATGGTAAATTCGCGTGTATCGCCCCAGTCCGTATAGTAGGAGGGGTCTATTTCGTGCATGGGAACCTGCGTGAGGCCCTGAAGCAGGTCTTTGACGTCTTTTTTTCCGATACGCTGAATATAGGCCTGGAAGCTTTCGTCTTTTTCGCGGTTTTCAACATAATTGTCGGTGATGCGTTCGATGACGGCCGGAATATTTTTGGAGGGAATAGCGCCCATGGCCAGGCCGTAAGAGGCCGCATTTTCGGTCCATTGTCCGCCGAGTACGACCTGGAAGTGCGGTACGGTATAGCCATTGATTTTTCGGCTGTTGCCGTAAAACCCGAGATCGGCTACGTGGTGTTGCCCGCAGGAATTAAAACACCCGCTGATTTTGATGCGGAAGTTTTTGATGGCGTCGTCGAGTTGGAGATTCTGTTGCGCCAATTGCGTGCGCAACTCCGCAGCGAGACCGCGCGATGAGGAAATGCCCAGTTTGCAGGTGTCGGTGCCCGGGCAGGCGGTGACATCGACGATGGTACCAGCCCCTGGTTCAGCTAATTCCAGTTCACAAAGGTCATTGTAGAGCGAAACGACATCGGATTCGCTGACCCATCGAAGGATGATGTTTTGCTCGACGGTGGCGCGAATGGTGTCTTTGACGTATTTGCGCGCGATATCGGCGAGGTTTCGCATCTGGTCGGATGTGATATCTCCCAGAGGCAGACATATTGTTGCGACCACATAGCCTTCTTGCCGTTGTTTGTAGATGTTGGTTTCCGCCCAGGCATCAAATGCTTCGGGGCGCGCAACCCCATTGAGGGGAGCAGCGATTTTAAGGGGTTCTTCTACGTAGCTGTCCAGGTTGTCGAGATAGGCTGTCCACGCGGGGTCTTCGGGCAGGATTTTGCGTTCTTCTTCGACCAGGCGACTAAATTCTTCAATGCCGAGCTTGGCGACGAGGAATTTGATGCGCGCACGGGCGCGATTTGTTTTTTCACCCAGGCGGGCAAACACGCGGCATATTGCCTGCGCTGTGGGCAAAAGCTCTTCGGGAGGCAGAAATTCCGAGTAGAGTTTGGCCTGGTGGGGCACGGCTCCCAAGCCGCCGCCGACGTAGGTTTCGAACCCGCGTTTGCCGTCTTTGATGCGCGCGATCATGCCCATGTCGTGCATGCTGGTCAAACCGCATGCTTCCTGGGCGCATCCGGAAAAGGCGATTTTGAATTTGCGACCAAAGTCCTGGCAGTCGGGGTGCCCTAGGAGGAAGTTGGCGAGGGCATGAGAATACGGCGTGACATCAAATGTTTCGGTGTGACACACGCCCGAGAGCGGACAGGCCGTGACATTGCGGATGGAGTTTCCGCAGGCTTCGCGGGTGGTAATGCCCACGGCGGCGAGGCGGCGCATGAGATCGGGTGTGTCTTCGATGTGTACGTAGTGAATTTGAATATCCTGGCGCGTGGTGATGTGCAATATACCGTCAGAATATTCTTCGGCTATATCGGCCAATACATCCATTTGATCGGTGGTAAGACCGCCATAAGGGATTTTGATGCGCTGCATACCCGGCGCATCCCAGACCGTGTCCGGCCCTTTGAGAAGATCGCCGCTGGGATATTGGAGTGGTTTGGTTACCTGGCCGTCAAAGCGTTGTCCATTGTCGTATCGCTGGCCGTAAACACCGCGGCGAAGACGGGTTTCGGCAAAGACGCGGTCGTCAATTTGTCCCTGTTTTTTTTGTTCGATCTGCGCTTCAAATGTATCGATTTCAGCACTTAGATCTTCCGGGATCAAATCGCGCAATTCTTCTTTCCAATTTGTGGCCATGATATATCACCTGTAGTTAGGAGATTTTTGGTTGAGCACGATCAAAAATGAATTTGAAACTTAGTGTATTATGGGGATTTGTCAAGGGTAAAAGGTAAGACGTGAGAGGTATTATCCCCCGATTTGATACATTTCGATTTTGCGAGTTGCAGGGGTGTGTTCAGAGCGGATTTCGGAGTAGCGGTCCGCGCGGTGGCGCCATATCTGGATGATCTGGTCGCGGAGGTCGGCGTTGGATGCGCCTTGTCGCAGGGCATCGCGCAGGTCTGTTCCCTCTGAGGCGAAGAGACAGGTGTAGAGTTTGCCGTCAGTGGATAAGCGGGCGCGCGTACAGTCGCCACAAAAGGGCTGCGTGACAGAGGCGATGACGCCGATTTCACCGCCGCCATCGATATAGCGATAGCGTTTTGCGACTTCGCCTATGTAGTTGGAGTCAAGGGGCTCGAGGGGTAAGACGGTGTGAATGCGATCGATAATTTCTGCTGCAGGTACGACCTGATCCATGTTCCAGTTGTTGCGATTGCCCACGTCCATAAACTCAATGAATCGCAGGATGTGGCCCGTGTTGTGGAAGTGTTGGGCAAGGTCGATAACGAGGTGATCGTTGATGCCTTTTTGAACGACTGCGTTGATTTTTATGGCCTGAAAGCCCGCCTTTTCAGCAGCGCGGATGCCTTCGAGTACTCGCTCGGTGCCATGGGTGCGACCACTCATGAGATTAAAGGTCTGGTCGTCAATCGCATCGAGGCTCACGGTGAGGCGGTGCAGGCCGGCGTTTTTGAGGCTCTGTGCTTTGGTGCCGAGGAGGTAGCCATTGGTTGTGAGGGTGAGATCTTGAACGCCATTGATCTGCGACAGCTTGGCGATGAGGGTTTCGAGGTCTCGGCGCAGGAGGGGCTCACCACCGGTGACCCGGATCTTGGTGACGCCGAGATCGACAAAAATTCTGGCGAGGCGGGTGATTTCTTCAAAGGTGAGGATTTCTGCTTTGGGAAGAAATTCGTATTTTTCGCCAAAAATCTCGGCGGGCATGCAATAGGGGCAGCGGAAATTGCATTTGTCGGTGACCGAAATACGCAGGTCGCGGATGGGGCGTTGCAATGTGTCGAGGAGGTCGGGCATTTTGAGATTATTAGAATTTTAAGATTGTCCACACGGGCACGTGATCCGAAGCCAGGTCACCGCGTATGGTATAGACGATTTCGCCGTCAGAGAAACGGATGCGTGAGCGGGTTCCCTTCACGGCTTCGGCGTGGGTGAAAATGCCCGATGATTGGACGTGATTCTTCAGGTTTTGGGACACGAGGATTTGGTCAAAAAGGATTGCTTTGACTTTGACGTCCCGGGCAAAATTGTGTGGTTTGTCCCGCCATTTGTTGTTTTCTGCGCGCGCACCCGGGACTATGGGTTCAAAGATATCGCTTTCGTTTTTTTCGTATATATCATGGTATCCATAAGAACAATAGTCCCGATCTAACAAGGGTTCGGATGTGTTGTAGAGAAAAGCATCGGGTACCTGGTCAATTCCGGCAAGTGCGTCGGGATTGCCGGATTCGAGAATGTTGAGCGAACGGTCGTCAGGATTGTCGTTGAAGTCGCCGAGCAATACAATGTGGTCGTATTTCACGCGGCTGGTGAGATAATGCATGGTCATGGTCGCGCTGGCTTCTCGGCGCGCGTTGGTTTTGGCGCGACCACCCGATCGCGATTTGGCGTGGTGAACCAGAACAATCAAGCGGCGGCCATATCCTTCGACATAAGCTTGGAGGAGATCGCGTTTTCGGGGAAATGCCTGGTCGTGTACTTTTTCTGGAAAGACCATTTTGAGGTCGGTAATTTCAAATGGCTCGCGTACTGCTATGGCGAGTTCCTGGAGTTCTTCGGGATCATCGAGCATGCCGATGGTATAGTTGTCGGGCAAAATGCGCTTGAGCGCGGATTTTGATTGGATTTCCTGAAAGCCGATGATGTCCGCATTGAGTTCGTGCACAACTGTTTGCAGGCGTTCCTGACGCGCATTGGAAATGCCATCGTCGAGCCAATAGATATTGTAAGTCGCGATCTTGATTTCGGCGGGCTGTGGGCCACACGCAAAAAATAAGAGCAGAATCAGGGAGGCGAGATATGTCCTCTTTACTCGTTTTTGCATGCAAATCTCCAGATAGAGTAAGGGTAAGGCTATCTGCCCAATAATATACACGATTGCGAAAAAAATAAAAGGGCGACGGTATAAACCGCCGCCCTTTGTGTTGTCCGAGGTTGGGAAATCAATCATCATCTGCGGGTTGTGCCACGGCTTCGGTGAACGAGTCAACACTATCGACCTGGTTTTCGCTGTCGCTGGATATTTTGACGGAAACGAGCCTGGAGACGCCGGGTTCTTCCATGGTCACGCCGTGCAGGGTTTCGCCAGATTCCATCGTCCCTTTGTTGTGGGTGACAACGATGAACTGCGATTGTTTGGCGAATTTTTGGATGACTTTTACAAAGCGCGCGATATTGGCATCATCAAGAGGCGCATCGACTTCGTCGAGGACGCAAAAGGGACTGGGTTTGACCAGGTAAATTGCAAAGAGAAGGGCAATAGCCGTCAGGGCGCGTTCGCCGCCCGAAAGCAGGTTAATGCTCTGCAGGCGTTTGCCCCATGGGCGCGCTGTGATGATGATGGGTGCCTCGAGGGGATCTTCGTCGGGGGGCATGGTCAGGTCGGCTTCGCCGCCTTCAAAAAATTCCTGGAATGTGGTCTGGAAATTTTCTCGAATGCGGCCAAAGGTATCGAGAAAGCGCTGGCGCGCCGTGCGGTCGATGCGCGTGATGGTGCGCTTGACGATTTCCTCGGCCTCCAGAAGGTCGTCGCGCTGGTGCGTGAGAAATTCAAGACGTTCTTTTTGAACTTCGTACTCTTCGAGCGCCGCCAGGTTGACAGATCCCATGCGCCGCATACGCTCTTGCAGTTCGTGGGTCTTTTTTTCTGCCATATCCGCGTTAAATTCGGGATCCTTAAAACGCCCCTGTTCGACAATATCGACTTCGTAATCGCGCTTGAGGCGTTGGATAATTCCCTCGCCGCGCTCTTTGATATGCGCCATGGCGACTTGAATTTCGCTTAAACGCTCGCGGTGTTGTGTTGTGCGGCGATTTTTTTCCCGCAGCTTTTCTTCAATGGCGCGCGCTGCCATCACGATTTCGTGTTGTCTGTGCGCTTGTGCATCGCGTTTGTGCTCAATGCGGGATTGTTGCTTGTGCAGGACCTCCAGTTCGCCCGACGCTGTTCCGATACCTTCTTCGCGTCCTTGTTTGCGTTTTTGGCTTTCATCGGCCTCGCCGGACAATCGCTCGATTTCGCGGGCAATGGCTTCGCGCTCTCGACCCTGGCGCACAGCTTCGTGTGCGAGGCTTTCGATGCGTTCTTTCAAAGAGGCAATTTCCACGCGCACAGCAGCGACGCCATCTTGAAGTACGCGCCGCTGGTGTTCTTTTTCGCGCAAGTCTTCATCTGCACGGCGAACCACGTCTTCGAGGGTCTCGCGTTTGGCATCGAGCTTTGTTTGCGCCTCTTCTGCCTGGGAAATCAAATGCATCAATTCGCTTTCTCGCTGTGCGAGTTGTGCGGTTTCCCGGTCGAGTTCTATCACTGACTGAGCCTGGCGTTTGGCTTCTGTTTCGGCGTTTTGTCGGTCTCTTTGAAGGCCCGCACGGCGGTTGTGCAAATCGGCCAATGCGTTATCGCAGGCTTCGATTTGCGCGAGGTGTTTGTCGAGTGTTTCGAGCGAGCCAGCCAGTTGTGTTTCGCACTTTGAGAGTGCAGTTTGGGCGGATTCTATGGCCGACTGGAGGTCGTCAATTTGTTGCTGGCGACCAATGAGGCCCGATTCTGAGGTTGCATCTGCACCGCCATATACCGTGCCATCTGCGGAAAAAACTTCGCCGCTGAGTGTCACAATTTCAATGCCTTTAGCATGCATGGCACCGCTGTGAACAATCGCGGTTTGTGCATCGCTTACAATCAGGGTGTGGCGCAGCAGCGCAGATACGGCACCGTGTATATCACGCTGTGGATTTAACAGATCGCTTGCCAGCCCGACAATTCCCTCTCCTTTGGGTAATTCGCGAGGTGTGCCATTGGTGGAGATGATGCGTTCGAGGGGCAAGAATGCAGCGGCTCCGTGCTCTCCTTGTCTGAGAAAGTCAATGGCCCAACGCGCGTCGTCGGTATTGCTGACGATCAAACATTCCAGTGCACGCCCCAGCGCGGCTTCAATGGCGGTGACGTATTCGGGTTTGACATCGACCATGTCGGCGACAACGCCCTGAATGCGATTGGAAAAAGGCGAATCCACGGCCAGAGCACGCACGCCTTTGGAATAGCCTTCAAAGCCTTCTCTCAGTTTTTGGAGGAGGGCGACCCGCGCCTGATCGGCTTCGATATTTGCGCGCAAGCGGTTGCGCGATTCGATTTGTTCATCTCGCTGGGCAATACAGCGATCACGACCCGCGATCTGTTGTTGTCGTTCTTCTGTGCGTTGGGCAATTTGACTTTCAACTGAGGCGATTTGTTCTGCGGACTGATTGGCAGTTTCGTCAGCCTCTTGGCGGCGTGCAGCCACGCGCTCAATATCCTGAGTCAATCGCGCCTTGCGCTGTACAATGCCTTCGCGCTCGGCCTGCATGCGCTCGAGGCTCTTGCCCTGATCGCTATTTTGGCGCAATAGATCCATCAACTGAGATTTTTGGGCATCGACTTGTATGCGCTGTGTGTCCAGATCCCGGATTTCTGCTTCGAGTTTGGCGGTTTCCTCTTCGAGTTTGACTTCTGCGGATTTGAGTCTTTTACCGGCTTCACGCCCGTCTTGCTCGGCGGCTTTTTGGCCTTTTTGAGCGTTGTCAAGACGCACCTTGAGCGATTTTTGCTGATACTCGGCGCGTTCTAAAAATGCGTGAATGTTGCGTAACTCTTCGCGTGCAACGAGTATCTCGCTGTCTTTGCCGTGTACGCGCTCGACGTGTTGCGATAGCTCGATATTGGCCTCGGCCAGTGCGCGATCCTGGTCGGTTAGTTCGACGCGCATTTCTTCGAGTTGGGCCTCGAGAGTGGTCATGTCGGTTTCTGAAATTTCGATATCTTCTTTGAGAAAGACCATTTCCTCGCGCAGCGGCCCAGATTGGTCGG
The DNA here is from genome assembly GCA_009838845.1 of Gemmatimonadota bacterium. Classification (NCBI taxonomy): domain Bacteria; kingdom Pseudomonadati; phylum Gemmatimonadota; species Gemmatimonadota bacterium. The sequence continues at coordinate 25,327 of VXRD01000101.1, forward strand.
CCAGATCGAAGTATTGGAATCTCGCCAGTTTGATTTCGAGGTCGCGCAATTCATCTGACAGTGTTTTATAGAGCCTTGCCTTGCGCTCTTGCCGCTGTAGCGATGCGACCTGACGCTGGATCTCTCCGAGCCAATCTTCCATTCTCTGCAGGTCTTGTTGAACGGCGATGAGCCTATTCCACGCGGATCGTCGGCGAATTTTGTACCGCGTCACACCGGCGGCTTCTTCAAAGCACCGGCGGCGTTCTTCGGCATTGTCGCTGATGATTTCATCCACCATACCCTGTTCGATAACATAAGAAGACTGCGTGCCCAGCCCGGTGTCCATCAGCAAGTTTTGAATGTCTTTCAGGCGGCACGGAATTTTATTGAGCAGGTAGTCGCTTTCGCCGGATCGGAACAGACGGCGGGTAATGGTGACTTCGGAAAATTCGGTGGGTAAAACTTTTTGTGAATTATCGAGTGTGAGCGATACTTCGGCCATACCGAGGGGTTTGCGCGAGCGCGTACCGGAAAAAATTACGTCTCCCATACTGCCGCTACGCAAAGATCGGGGGCGCTGTTCGCCCAGTGCCCAGCGCAGCGCATCAACCACGTTGGACTTGCCACAACCATTTGGTCCCACGACACATGTAATGCCTTTTTGAAAGGGCATGTCGAGCTTTTGTGCAAAGGACTTAAAACCCAGTGTTTGCAAACGAGTCAGGTGCAATGAAAACCTCCTACTCGAATTTTTCTAAGAGCATAAGACGCGAAAAAACAAGGAGATGTAGTAATAAAAGTCAGGACATCTGCGTGTCAAAACTCAATGGGGAAAATAGAGGACGCTCTTTGGACTGCATTTACAAACAACAGCCCGGGGGGAGATTCGGGGAACTACATTTTGTGGAGGGGAAGGTTGTTACACGCCGCTATAATACTATATCTTGTGGCAGTCGTCAAGGGTAAAAAACGGGGCAGTCCCCCCTGTGTTCGTCCATTGAAGTGGTGGGGTTCTTTGGCGATTGACATTATCTCAGGGGCGTTCTAATTTAGGCAGGGCGTTTCGCAACTATGCAGCACTTTCTCAGAATGGGAGTTTTTATGCTGAATTTACACGGTGAAAAAATTATTCGGATTGAAAAAGTGGTTATGAAATTTAAGCGGCCCCGCCTGATCGGGCGCAATGCGCGGATTGGCGTTCACGGGGATATGGTGACGGATCCCGTGGTTCGCATCCACACAAGTAGCGGTGCTATTGGCGTTGGGTGGTCTCGATTGGGTCGGGAAGAAGCCGAGTCATTGGTGGGTAAAACTGTTGGGGATGTGTTTCAATTGCCGGGGGGATCAAACGAAGCTGGAGCGGCGATTGATTTGCCTCTGTGGGATCTGGTAGCCAAATTGTCGGATCAACCATTGTACAAACTGCTGGGGGCTCGAGGATCTCGGGCGGTCGAGTTGTACGATGGCTCGGTTTATATCGACGATCTGGATGCCTCGGACGAGGAGGCTGTGGAGATATTCCGGGACGAAGTCAAGACCGGGCACGATTACGGGTATAAAAATTTTAAAATTAAAATTGGTCGTGGCGCGCGCTGGATGCCTGTTACAGAAGGTACAGATCGAGATGTTCTGGTTATTCACAGTGTTCGGGAAGCCGCTGGCGCAGATGCAAAAATACTCGTTGATGCGAATAATGGTACGACGCTCAATATCGCAAAAGACATTCTCGAGCGTTGTGAAGATGTGGGGATTTACTGGTTTGAAGAACCGTTTCCCGAAGATGGGGCTTTTAACGAGGATTTTAAGCAGTTCATCGTCGAGAAAGGATACGATACGCTCGTCGCTGATGGGGAATCGGGTCCTCCGCCACCCAGTTATTTTGATATGGTGAAAAAGGGATGGATCGATGTGGTGCAACACGATTTTCGCGCCAAGGGCCTTACGTGGTGGCGCGAGACTGCCGCGATGATCGAACCCTGGGGAGGCCAATGTGCGCCTCATTGCTGGGGCAGCTTGATCGAGCGCTATGCCCACGCGCATTTTGCAGCTTCCGTCCCCCACTTTTCTCTTCAAGAAGCCGCTCCCGCAGATATGCCGGGTATCGTGCTGGATGGCTGGACGATGCAGGATGGGTGTTTGATGGTGCCAGATACACCCGGTACGGGATTTGACCTCGAGTCAGATGTAATTGAAGAGGGGGTGAAGCGAGAAGATGGGTTCAGGGTGTAATGGAGACAATATATGGATATGACATTTCCAGGAGCAGAATGGGAGACGAGACCGCCTGGCGACCTCGGGTTTGACGCGGAGAAACTCGCGCGGGTGCAGAGGTGGTTGCACGAGGTGGCAGGTGACAGGTCCTTTCAGGTGGGGATTGCGCGTTACGGGTATCTCGCGGCAGAGTGGCGGCAAGGTGTTGCGTCTGATTCGATGTCCTCGCAGGCGTCTGCTGCAAAGTCGTATTATTCGACGCTTTTGGGGATTATAGTGGCGGAGGGCAGGCTGTCTTCGCCGGATGAGAGAGTTGTCGATTACTATCCAGAGATGATGGATGTGGGCGAGCAGGAGGGTCCAAAGCCCGGGCGGTATGCGTTTGAAAAAGATCGCGATATTACTTTTCGGCATTTGATATGCAATGTGTCGGGCTATATGAAACCGGGGGAGAAACCGGGGGAGGTTTTTCACTATCAGACTTATGGGATGAATATTCTTACCCACGCTATGGCTAAAATTTATGGGTGTTACGATGCAGATGATCCCGAAGGTTTGCCGGGATGCGGGAAGGTGATCGAAGAAAAGTTGCGCGATCCCATTGGTGGCATATGGACGCATTCGCATTCTAATTTTGATCTGTGGCCCAGTGCGAGATTAAATATTTTTGGGTATTACACGCAGGTGCATACCACACTGCGAGATCAATTGCGGGTGGGATACTTGTGGGCCAATTACGGCAATTGGAATGGGGTTCAGGTTGCGCCCGAGAGTTACCTGCGCGAGGCAACGGTGACGAATGATTTTATTCTGGAAAACGAACCCAAAGAGAACTGGAAATACGGGCACGGATTCTGGTGCAATGATCGCGGGATGCAGTGGAAAGATGCACCGAGAGACTCTTTTGCCGCATCGGGCGCTGGTGCAAAGCATATCTGGATGTGCCCGCGGTTGGGGCTGGTTATCGCGCAAAATCCAGGTCTGTGGGATCAGTTCAGGGAAGAGCAAGATAAGATCGGAAGTCAGAATGAGGTGATTGCGCGAGTTGTGAATGCGGTAAAGGAATAGGGAGGATATATAGATGGATGCAAAAACTAAAAAATCGCAGGTTGATCAGGCTGTGAAATCGCAATCGCGGCGGGCGTTTAATCTGTCGCGGAGTATTCACGGCTGGGCAGAGCGGCCGTTTCGGGAATACGAGTCGTCGAAGGCATTGGCGGCGTATTTGGAGGAGAACGGATTTCAAATTGAGTTTCCGTGGAAAAATATCCCAACGGCTTTTCGCGCCACATGGGGCACGGGCAAACCCACTATTGGCATGTTGGGTGAATATGACGCCTTGCCCAATTGCGGTGCCGAGGAGGGCACCTGGGGCCACGGCTGAGGCCATAATCTTTTGGGCGTTGCCCCGGCCGCAGGTGCGGTTGCTGCAAAAACAGTATTGGAAAATTTGAAGTCACCCGGTCAGGTCATCTATTACGGCTGTCCGGCTGAAGAGACGCTGGCGGGTAAAGTGTATATGGCCCGCGATGGCGCGTTTCGAGATCTGGATGCGGTGCTGGCGTGGCATCCAGGATCGGGTACGGGTGTTAGCAATTATGGCGGTTCGTCGCTGGATTCGTTGGTCTATGAGTTTTTTGGCAAGACGTCTCACGGCGCGAGTGCTCACAATGGGCGCAGTGCATTGGACGGGGTGATGTTGATGGATGTTGCGGCGAATTATTTGCGAGAGCATGTTCCCGAAAATGTGCGTATCCACTCCGTGATTCGAGATGGTGGAGATGCGCCTAATGTGGTGCCAGCTTATGCGAAGGTGTGGTACTATGTGCGGGGAAAGGATCGTGAACAGGTGAATAAAGTACGCAAGCGATTGACCAAATGCGCCAAGGGTGCGGCGATGGCCACGGAAACGACTATGAAATGGCATCGTATCACGGCTGTGTACCCGCGTTTGCCAAATGATGTGATGTGCGAAACTGTGCGTCAAAATCTCGAATTATTCGGTCCACCTCGTGCGTCAAAAAAAGATAAGGAACGCGTAAAGGAATTGGGATACAAAGGTGAATTTGACGGGAAGATCAAAAAGGGGAAGGGTTCACAGGGCCGCGGGTCTTCGGATGAAGATAATGTGTCGTGGCTGGCACCGATGGGTCGGTTTCAGATGGTGTGTTATACCAAGGGCACGCCGGGTCATCACCGCGATATGACCGCACAGGCAATAATGCCTTATGCCGAGCGCGCGGTTTTGCAAACGGCCAAGGTTTTTGCGGGATCGGCTATTGATCTGATTTTGGACAAAAAGGTGTTGCAAGCAGCCCGTGCGGAATTTGTGAAGGGAACAAAGGAGTTTGAGTACGATCCGCTGATCCCAAAACGCCAGAAGGTTCCCGTGGACCCTCCGTAGAAGGAGAAAAGATTTGAAAGCACAACGATTAATATGCACAGATGTCCGGCGGATTGAATTAGAGGATTTTGATTTGCCGCGTGTGCCAGATAATGGCATTTTGGTGCAAAACGATTATACCGCCATGAGTGTTGGTACGGAAATTTACAATTATGCGCACGGGGGTGAACCGTCGCGTGCAAGGACATTTCCGCGGCCAACAGGGTATTGCAATACGGGTGTGGTGCTCGAGGTGGGCAATGATGTAAAGGGGTTGGAGCCCGGCGACCGCATTGCCGCGCAGGGCAATCACGCCAGTCATGCGGTTATAAGCGGGAATTTTTTTAGAGTACCTGAAGGTGTTTCGCCCAGGTCCGCGGCTTTTATGGTTATGTGTGCTATTGCCATGCACGGGCATCGGGTTGGGCGTCCGGAATTGGGTGAGGTTGTTGCAATTACTGGTATGGGGATTGTGGGCCAGTTGGCAGCAACCTTTGCGCGGTTGGCTGGCGCTCTTTCGGTTATTGCGATTGATCTGGATGATTTCCGGTTGGATAAAGCGAGAGACCGGGGGGCAGATGTTTGTGTCAATCCCAATACTGCAGGGGATGTCGCCGAAGTGGTGCGCGAGCATTGCGTGGGCGATGGGGTCGATCTGGTGATTGAAGCGACGGGTATTCCGGCGGTTTATCCCATGGCGCTGACTTTGCCGCGGTTGGGGGGGCGTCTGGTCGCGCTGGGGTCTCCGCGCGGTACTGTGGAGGTGAGTTTTTTGCCCGAGATTCACTTGCGCGAGATCACAATTCTGGGCGCGCATCAGCCCAAGACGCCGGATAATGACCATATTTATTATCCGTGGAGCAAGCGCAGGGATCGCGAGTTGATTTTGCGTTTGATGGCCGCGGGCAAGTTGCCTATCGAGGATCTGATTACCCATGTTGCTAATCCCGCCGATTGCCAGGCTACCTACGATATGCTCGCCGATAATCCGAGAGAAGTGCTGGGTGTGGTATTTGAGTGGGGGTGATCTCGCCTGCTAAAATAAAATACCTGTCAGAACCATAGAGGAGATCGAATATGAGATGCCACTCTTTTAAAAATTACAAGTACGGCCCCCATGAGCGGAACGTATTTGATTTTTATCCGGCACAATCAGACGAACCCACCCCTGTTGCAGTGTATATTCACGGCGGCGGTTTCAGAAATGGCAGCAAGGATGGGATTGGTAATGAGACATTGAAAGCTTTATTAGATGCGGGCATTTCTGTCGCGGCTTTTAACTATCGTTATGTCCAGCAGGCTCCTTTGCCTGCTGCGCACTACGATTGCCGACGAGCGCTTCAGCTTCTGCGTTCCAAAGCCACCGAATGGAACATCGATAAAAATCGGATCGGTGCATTTGGCGGATCGGCCGGAGCACAAATTTGCATGTATCTTGCTTTTCACGAAGACATGGCCCGTCCAGACAGCGGTGATCCAATCGAACGCGAATCTACCAGACTTCAGGCCGTGGCTACATCTGGCGGTCAGACCACGATGGACGTTGCCTGGTGGAAGAAGAATATTCCCGGGTACGACGAATCCCATCGAGATTTTTATCAGACATTAGGCGCAACGACCCAGGAAGAATATCAGAATCGCGTAAGCGAGATTTCGGCACTTGATTTGGTATCAAAGGACGACCCCGCTATTTATATGAGTTATAGAATGTCACCGGAAGACCCTGTGCCAGAAGGACAGGCTGCTCGCGGTTGGAAAGTGCATCACGTGCAGTTTGGTGTTGCTTTAAAAGAAAAAATGATAGCGCTTGGTATAGAATCTGATCTGGTTTATCCAGGTTCAAAAAATAAATATCAAAGCAATGTTGACTACTTTATCTCAATGTTAAAAAATAGGAAATAGACGAATTTGAGGCACCAGTTTGGCCCTTTTTTCTTTGAAAAGTCGATCTTGGAGCGCAATTATAG
>VXRD01000102.1 GCA_009838845.1 Gemmatimonadota bacterium
GAATAGACGAATAGACGAATAGACGAATAGACGAATAGACGAATAGACGAATAGATGAATAGATGAATAGACGAATAGACGAATAGATGAATAGACGAACCCCGCCCAACCACCCAAAACCTCTGGATTGCGGCTTACAGCATGCCGCAATGACGGCCTATTTGTCTATGAACTGGCCCCACATTACCCACTTGTGGGGCAGGCTCTGAGAGGCGGCCAGTTGTACCCCGTTCCGTTGATTCGTTGATTCGTTGATTCGCGTTTTCACTCGTCTCTCCCCTTCGCGGGAAAAATGCCTGTGGGACGCAACTGTAAAAAGAGGATAATAAGACCCAAAATGAGAACCTTGGCATAAACGGCCTCAGCAAAGGGTTCAATAACCTTATTGGAAACGCCAATACCGAGACCCGCCACAATAGTCCCCAAAATTTTTCCAACACCGCCAACGACAACCACGAGAAAAGCATCGACAATATACGTCTGCCCCATATTCGGCACGACATTGCCAATAAGCGTCATAGCCCATCCCGCGATCCCTGCGATACCCGTACCGATAAAAAACGCAATCGCATCAACGCGACGGGTGGGAACACCCATACAAGCACTCATCTCGCGGTTTTGTGTAACCGCGCGCAACCGAAGACCAAACCGGGTCTTAAAGAAAAACGCGGCCAGACCAACCAGAATAACAGCCGTGAGACCAATGATAAAGATCCGGTTATACGGCAACATAACCTGCGGTGCCAATTCAAAACCACCACTGAGAATCTGGGGCAGCTTGACAGCCGTGAGATCGCCAAAAATCGTACGCGCGAGTTGCACCAGAATAAGACCAATCCCCCATGTAGCCAGCAAACTCTCGAGCGGACGATTGTAAAGACGGCGAATAACCAGAGACTCCACAAGCAAACCCATACCGCCAGCCGCGAGAAATGCAACCGGCAAAGACAGCAGAAAAAACAGATCGATATACGCAGCGGGCAGGACAATCATACAAATATTCTGAACAATAAACGTAAAATAAGCCCCAACCATCATAAACTCGCCGTGCGCCATATTGATAATACCGATCTGCCCATAAATAACCGCCAAACCAAGCGCAATCAGAATCAAAATAGACCCCAGACTGAGACCGACAAAAGCAGTCTGGATCACCACCATAATCTGGTTAAACGTCTCCAACTCCTGAATCGCATTTCGTATCTCGTTCTGAACCGCCGGATCTGACTCAGCAATATTCCCATCGGCATCGGGTTCAACGCGCGCGCGCAAAAAAGAAAGGACGAATGTATTATTGAGTTCACCCAGCGCTTTAGCCGCATTGAGACGAACTTCGGGACTGGGATGTGTGAGTTCGAGCTTGCCCAGAGCAACGCGGATCAGACTTTGAATACTGCTATCCGTTTCTTTCTCCAGAGCATCTCGCAGCATGGGGACCGCGCCCAGATCACCGCGATTGCCCAGCGTTTCTACAGCAATGCGGCGCTTGCCGGGATCTGGATGAAAAATCTCCATCTGCGTGAGATAGGGTTGGATAAACGAGCGGATGCGACGGTTGCTATCAATCTCTTCGAGATCAATCAGCGGCGCAATGAGGGGCTTGCCCTCATCGTCCAAAATGGGATGGCGTTTGGGATAGGCGGTATAGAGCGGGGCGAAGGTATCGCCATAATCGTCTTCTTGCATTTCGCCGATAATGACGAGCTCATTATTCTTCAGATAGAGTTCACCATTGAAAAGCGCGACCATCAGGGCATAATAAGCGACATCTTTTGCATCTGAAATAGCCCTGACCGCAGTAGTGATACTATCGCGGTTATTGCTAGCAATGCGCCCGAGTTGCAACTGGTGATCCATCTGTGCATGGACGGAAGATGCGCCCAGAATGAAAACCAGCGCGCAGATAGAGCGCAAAAAATTGTGGCGTTTTATTTTCATGCGTTTAAGTCACCACCACAGTGAGAGACACCGCCCACCTGGGAGAGAACCAGAGGAAAGCGGCATCCCTCTTTTGCGGTGTGCTTTTTCAAGTTAAAACGTAAAAATAGATTCAAAAGCAAACAGGGTTACTTCGGAATCAATATCGCGGCGCAATTCGGCCAACACACCCCAGTTATCGGTAATCGTATAACTGGGACTAAAGGTAATCTCCGTAAACTTTCCATCGGCATCTGTATCCAGACCGCTATAGCGCACAGTCGCACCGACCTTGTCGGACAAAGCCATATTACCCATTAAAATCCAGCCATAGCCACTATTGCCACTTTCCCCCCAGTTCGCCAGATAGTTGTATTCCGCAGCCAGTGTCACGGGACCCGTGGCATACATTCCCCAGGCATTGACGAGCGACTGTTCAAAACCACCCATATCTTCCCAGAGATACGCGACCTTCGCCGTAAATGCTTCAACAGGTGTAAAAGCAACCTGTGCTTCAAAACCCAGATCGTCAAAACTGGTATCGGTCCCATCCCACACGCTGGAGACAACAGAGCCAAAAAAGCCGACTTTGCCATTGCCAAAACCCACAGCAGCGCCATTTTGATAACCACCATAAACAAGTGTAGCAGAATAAGAATATTGATACAAACCTGTGGGTTCTGCAGTCTCCCAACCCGAACAACTCAAAAATTTACCGCCCGTAATGCTAACGCCATTCGGCGCTTTGTAAGTCACAAAAGCCTGCTCGAGATCAACAGAGCCACCACTGAGGCTATTGATATCGGCCTGGGCTGACAGCCCGTGTCCATAATTGTAAATAAAGTCAACTTCAAACTGATCAAAAGACAGACTATTGGATTTGGTTGCCGTATCATACGTTGACGACATATCAAAAAATCCCGTAACCGTGAGGTTATCTGTAATTTTGATCTGAGCGAATGACGAAGTGGCGGAAAAAGCCAGCAGCGCGAGAAGCAACAACAGTTTTTTCATTTTTTTCTCCTGTTTTGCGGGCGGAGCAATCCAGTAGCCCCGCCCAAATTTTTACTGACCCAGCATATAGGTTCCCATGTACTTGACATGATCGCAATCTTTGTCCGCACTCGTGATATCGTCCCAGGGATCGGGAGCGACGAGGCCATCGGTCTCATATACAATCTTGAATTGACCGTTCTTGCGGATCTCGCCAATCAGCACGGGCTTGTGCAAATGGTGATTCACCGGATCCATCATCACCGTACCCCCCGGACCGTCAAACTTGAGGCTGTAAAGCGCGGGACGCACGGCATCAACATCAAAAGAACCGGCTTTTTCCACAGCAGCTTTCCACAGATAAACACCCACATAAGACCACACAATGGGATCGTCAGTAACCCGCTTGGCACCACCGGGCAACCCATTTGCCGCGCAATAATCCTTAAATTTCTTCACAAATGCGCGATTGTCCGCAGAGGAAATAGATTGGAAGTAATTCCAGGCAGCCAGATGACCGACGAGAAACTCCGTATCCATCGAACGCAATTCATCTTCAGCAACAGAAAACGCCATAATCGGGCACATCGCCGATGTGAGACCCTGGTTGGCAAATTCCTTATAGAACGGAACATTGGAATCGCCATTGATAGTGGATAAGACAGCGGCGTCGCCATTTGCGGCAAAGCGCTTGATCTTCTGAACTATGGTCTGATAGTCCTGATGGTGAAAAGGCGTATATTCTTCAACGATATTCTCTTCAGGCACACCCTTGTGCAGCAAGAAAGCGCGAAGAATCTTATTCGCAGTACGCGGAAAAACATAGTCCGTACCCAGCAAATAAAACTTCTTATAACTGCCGCCTTCTTCACTCATCAGATATTCAGCAGCGGGAATCAACTGCTGGTTGGGCGTAGCACCGGTATAAATGATATTGCGAGAACACTCCTCCCCTTCGTATTGAACCGGATAAAAGAGCAAACCATTGCTCTCTTCAAAAACCGGCAAAACAGACTTGCGCGAAACCGAAGTCCAGCAACCAAAAGTCACAGCGACATTCTCTTCCCGAAGCAGCATTTTGGCTTTCTCGGCAAACAGATCCCAATCCGATGCCGGATCGACAACCACGGGTTCAATCTTCTTACCCAGCACGCCGCCACTGGCATTGATCTCTCCAACAGCCATAAGCACGACATCGCGCAGTGAAACCTCAGAGATCGCCATAGTCCCGCTCAGAGAGTGCAACACGCCGAGTTTAACAGTCTCCTCTGCGTGAACAGAAAGACCTGTAGTGCATAGCAGTGCAGCGGCAAACAAAATATTCAAAAACTTTTTCATACGTTTGATACCTCCATCCAGTGTGTAGTTTGTGATACATCGAAAAAACAAAATCTTCTTAACGAATAGGTTAGACTACAAAAAGCCTCCTTTCAACAAAGTAATACCCGATGTGGTCATTGTGACGGGCAAAAAGTTACATTCAAATTATTTCAAAAAGATTAAACAGAGATAAACTCGATATTTCTTTATTTTTTTCTTTTAAACTGAAATTTTAAGACAGCACCTTATTTTCAACGTGGATTTTCTGCTGTATTTCGAATATCTTAAACATGGCCGTTGACAACCGCGCTTCTTTATCAATACCATTAAATCAATGAGGTTTGCATGACAATCCCAGAACGAATCGATGAATTTCTCAAAGGAAAAGCATTCGGCGTTGTCGGCGCATCGCGAGACCGGGCAAAATACGGCAACAAAATCTTGCGGTGTTATCTACAGAACGGATTGGCCGCTTATCCCATCAACCCCAAAGAGACAGAAATAGAGGGACAACCCTGTTTCCCCGATATAGATTCACTCCCCGAACCCGTTCACGGCATCTCAATCATCACACCACCTCCCGTGACAGAAACCATAATCCCTCAAGCTCACGAAGCCGGCATTCAACACGTATGGATGCAACCTGGGGCTGAGAGCACAACCGCAATTTCAACGGGAGAAGAACTGGGACTTTCGGTTATCGGCGACGGCTCGTGTCTGCTCGTCGTATTGGGCTATCGAGAAGATGGATAAAAAAGATGAAACTTTGCCTATTTTTAATCTTCTATTTTCTCGCTATTGGGCTTTGTCAAGCCAACGACAGTATTGAAACAGCCAAAGCGCAAACCTATGAAGCCATTGACCTGCACCCATTGAGAGACGGGATGAGTCACTGGCGCAAGCGATATGGACGCGACCGCAATGACCCGATGTACAATCCCTCGCAAATTGTCCATATTGCCGAGAACACGCTCGCTTACCAGAACGCAGATGGTGGTTGGCCCAATAATATAGATTGGCAGGCGCAGATTGACCCCGACACAGTCAGAGCGATCAAAGGCGAACGGCGGATGGTCAGCACATTTGACAATCACAACACGTACTCACAGATTGATTATCTGGCAAAAGTGTACATTGCGACTGACCTGGATCGATATCGCAATGCAGTCGAACGGGGTCTGGACTATATATTCCGCGAGCAACAACCCACAGGTGGATGGCGCGGTTGGGATGTAGATGCCATTACTTATAATGACGGCGTAATGATTGGCATAATGACCCTGTTGAAAGATATCGCAGACCGCAAGCCTCAATTTGCATGGACAAGCCATGAACTACACGCCAAAGCCAAAGCCGCACTGCACCGGGCGATTGCTGTAACCCTGAAATGCCAGATCGTCGTCAAAGGCAAAAAAACGGGATGGAGTCAGCAACACGACCATATAACTTATAAACCCGTAAAAGCGCGCACTTATGAACTGCCGTCCATTACAGCGGGACAAACGGCGAAGATCGTGCATTTTTTAATGCGTATTGAAAATCCGAGCTCCAAGATAATAGATGCAATCGAAACTGCGGTACAATGGTTTCAAGAGGCAAAAATAGAAGGCATTCGACTAAAACGCATCGAAATAGACCCCACGCGCTTTAGAAATCACACAGCGACCACAGACCTGATCGTTGTCAAAGACCCGGACGCCCCGCCTTTGTGGGCGCGCTTTCACGAAATAGGTACAAACCGCCCCTTTATGGCCAACCGGGACGGCAACAAAGTCTATTCTCTATCACAGGTCGCCCTGGAAAGACGAACCGGATATGCGTGGTATGGATACTGGCCCGCGCGAATTTTGGAAAAAGATTATCCCATGTGGAAAAACAAAAACAGGAGACAGGAATGATATATCGAACATTTGGCAAAACGGGATGGCGCGTTTCCGTCGTAGGATTGGGAACGTGGAACCTGGGCAACCAGTGGGGCGAGTTGAGCGACCGAGAAGCAACCGATATTATATTAGCCGCGATTGACAATGGCATGAACCTGCTGGACGCCGCCGAATCCTATGGCATCCCCAATGGCATGAGTGAATTGCGCATAGGCAAAACCCTGACCCCATCCATGCGCGACAAGTTGATTATCGTGAGCAAAATCGGCAACTGGGGAAGCCGCACCGGAGCGCCTGTGCCAAAAACAGGCGTTGATGCCATTCGCCTGTGCGGACACGCCTGCCTGGGACGCATGCAAACCGACCGAATCGACGTCATGTTATGCCATGAAGGTGGCATTGAAGACCCAACCGTGTACATCGAAGGTTTTGATACCCTGTGCGAAGAGGGCTTTGTCCGCACCTATGGCATATCGACCAACAGCCTGGATGTCCTGAAAAACTTCTACGAAATATCGAACGGCGTCTGCGCCGTAGTAGAAGTGGATTACTCACTCATCAATCGCGAACCAGAAGCGGGATTTCTCGATTATTGCACAGAAAAAAATTTAGGCATCCTCGTGCGAGGCCCATTGGCCAAAGGCGTCTTATCCGGCAAATACAACCGCGAAAGCGTATTTGGCGACACCGTGCGCGACGACTGGAACCCGGGACAATCCGATCGCGAAGAATACGAAGACATGCTGGACAAGCTGGAAGCCATCAGACAAACCATTGGAGACGACTCAAAACTGGTAGAAACCGCTCTCCGATATGTCATCTCGCACAAATCCAATCCCGTCGTCATCCCGGGCGCGACAAAAGTCGAGCAAGTCATAGACAATACGCGAGCAGGTACCGCCTTACTGGATGAAGATCTGTATCGGAAATTGGGAGGAAACATCTAATGCAAACACGGGTTCCTTTTGAAAAATTAAAAGACGCATTTGTCGCGGCGCTCCTGAAGGCAGAATTATCACAGGACCGCGCGGAATTATGCGGGCGATTATTCGCAGAAAATCAGCGCGACGGTGTCTATTCCCATGGCCTGAACCGATTTCCCGGGCTACTGGCAAAACTTAGCGAAGGGCGATTAGACGGCACAGCCGAACCCGAATGCGTAAACGCCCTCGGCGTCTTAGAACAATGGGATGGCAAAATGGGAATAGGGCTGGTCAATGCCCATCTCGCAATGGGACGCGCAATAGAACTCGCAAAAGCAAACGGCATGGGATGTATAGGCTTGCGCAACACCAACCACTGGATGCGTGCCGGAGCTTATGGCCTGCAAGCCGCCGACGCGGGATGCATCGGCATGTGCTGGACAAATACAACCCCGCTCATGCCGCCCTGGGGCGCAACGGAAAAACGCATTGGAAACAACCCGATGACAATGGCCATCCCCAGAAAAGAGGGACACATCCTCTTGGACATGGCGATGAGCCAGTATTCCAATGGCAAACTGGAAGTCTTACAAGCGCGAGGAGAGACCCTGCCCATCGCCGGAGGATTTGATACAGAGGGCAATCTGACATGCGACCCCGGTGCCATACTCGATTCAAAACGCGCCCTCCCAATCGGCTACTGGAAAGGATCGGCACTCGCGATCGTACTCGACACCCTCGCCGCGCTATTATCAGCTGGTCAAACAACGCACGACATCGGCGCACAGGGCGATGAACACGCCGTATCGCAAACCTATATTGCAATTGACGTCACATCATTAAACGGACGTGAACTATGTGAACGCATTGTAAACGGCATCATTGACGACCTGCATGAAGTTCACGAATCCGCGCGCTATCCCGGCGAAGGCATGTTGCGAACGCGACGCGAGAGTCTGGAGAAAGGAGTGGTGGTAGAGGAGGATCAGTGGGAGGAATTATTGAGGATATAACCATTTTTCAGGAGCATTTTTATGTCTAACCCATTATTACCCACGACCAATGCCGACGGCTTGCCCGTCGCGCCCATGAGTGAAGAGCAGAAATACACATTTGACCTCAAGGGATGGATCTGCTTACCCGGCTTGCTCAGTGAAGAAGAACTCATCCCCATACGCGAACACCAGATGAAATTCCTGAACGAAAGCGAAACACTGCCCCCTGATGAACGCGACAATCACGGCGGCGCATCGCAAATACTACTCGACCACCCGGCTGTGGTCGGTGTATTAAACGAAATCATCTCACATCAGGCACTGGCAACCGAAGACTGCTACGGATTTCGGTTCGACCATACGTACACCAGCCATCGACGAGCCGGTCACGACAACTTCCGACCCCATGGCGGAGGTGGGTACTTCAACTTCTGCGGCAACTCACACATCTATCAAATGCAACCCGGGAAAATTCACGCGGGATTGATCCGCGTCGTCTGGGAATTAAATGAAGTGCGAAAAGGCGACGGCACCATGTTCTTATCGGGCAGTCACAAAGCCGCATTCCCGCGCCCCGAAACCCTGAGTGGACGCGAAAGCGACCTGTGGGACACGTATTCATGCGTTGCGGGATCCGCAGTAATCTTCACCGAAGCCCTGTGCCATACAGGCACAACATGGGGCAACGAAGAATGGGACCGATTGAGCCTATTCACCTGTTACAACACCGTAAATGCAAAATGGGGCAAAAAATGCCCACCGCCTGAAGTCATTGCCGCCATGCCCCCAAAGCGACAAACCCTGTTCCGCGGCGTCTGGCACGGCATGCGCGAAATACCGAATGTGAATAAATACTACGACGAAGCTAATATCGGACGCTACGTATAAAACAGGAGTAACCCATGAACGTATTGATCACCTCGGGCAAAACAGCACTATCCCGGGCACTATCAGCGGATCTGTCGAAAGAACACAACGTCGTACTGACAGATCTCGTAGAAGTAGAAACAGATTGCGACTTTGTTAAATGCGAACTCGGGCACGAAGGAGAAACAGAAACCCTCGTACACGGCATGGACGCCATCGTGCATCTCGCGGAACTGCCCGAAGAACTGAAAAATGACGAACGGGAAATAGACTTTCAAACCCGATGTACTTATAACATCATGCACGCAGCACGGGAGAAAAACGTCCCCCACGTCATCTATATCAGTTCCCTCAGCCTATTCGCGTCATGCGACCCCAACTGGAACGTCACAGAAGTCTGGGCACCGCGACCCACAACAGAATCGGGTCCCATGGCGCGGTACCTGGGTGAATTTACCTGCCGGGAATTTGCGCGAGAGCACTCAGTCCGCGTAACCTGCTTGCGATTTGGAGACATAGACGGCGATGGCGACACAGCATTGACAACAGAAGACGCGGTAAAAGCCATCGGCAAGGCACTGGTAAAAAACGGACCCATGTGGCGGGTATTGCACGTACAATCAGACGTTGCAAATGCCCGGTTCCCCACAAACCAGGCAAAGCAAACATTGGGCCTTTAATAATGAGGTAAACATGAAAGTCGTAATCTACGGAAGCAATGGCCAGTTGGGACCGCACGTAGTCAAAGCTCTGGAAGGACATGTAGAACTGCGCTTAACCGACCTGGAGCCATTTGACACCCCACACGAAATGATGATCGTAGATGTATCAGACCCCGATGCGGTCGCGCGTGCGGCAGAGGGCATGGACGCAATCGTCAACCTATCGGTCTTGCGCCCCCACCGACAGATCGCCTTTGATGTCAACACCCTGGGATGTTACAACATCATGCGCGCAGCAGTTGCACACCGAATCCCGAGGGTCATCAACACAGGACCGCACTTCACCGTACAGGGCGCACCCTACGAGGCATTGGATTACAACATCGGTCCCGATGTCCCCCCCAAACCCAGCACAAACCTATACGCCCTATCCAAGGGCCTGGGCCAAGAAATCTGCCGAATCTTCACCACACAGAGCGACGTCTATGTACTGTGTTACTTATTCTACATCTTCTGCTATCACGACGACCTGTCAAGACCCGGTCTGAACCGCCCGTTCCTCGTAACCTGGCGCGATGCATCAGCCGCATTCCTACCGGGCCTGACCATCGACCTCAAAACCCTCCCATCGCAATGCGAAGTCTTCAACATCTTTGCAAACCGACCGCACCAGAAATTCTCAAACGAAAAAGCAAAACGCATTCTGGGATGGCAACCAAAGGATGATCTGTCCCATACTTATACAAAGGAAAACACAAAATGAAAATCCGACCCGACCTCGTTCCAGAGACCGAGCGGAACAACCTCGAAGTCATCCAGCTCACGGATGAAACGGTCCCCTCATCCCACATCTACATGGAAGCGCAGATCTTCACGCCCGACTCCCAGCGGCTAATCATTCACCGGTCTGCACATCCCCATGGCTCTGACCCGAAGGACCCCGAGCACCAATTCCTCATCTGCGACCTCGAGGACCATTGCAGCTTAACGCCCATCACCACCGAACTCGGAACCACGGGACCATCCATCTCCCCCGATGGCGAATGGCTCTACTACTTCGTCAATGAAACAGAACCCGGAGGCGGACGCCTGGCGCTCAAACGCGTCAAAATGGACGGAACAGAACGCGACACCATCTATGTCCTGGACCACGCCATACCCGACACTGACTTCAAATTGAGCCGACCGTATCCCCTCTCGACAATCTCATCCGACGGCAAGCGCATCGCAATCTCGGGATTCCTCGGCGACGGCAAAACCGCAGGCGCACCCTGGGGTCTCCTCGTCTTCGACATTGAAAAGCCATCTGTACGCCTGATCTTTCACGGACCCTCCTGGTGCAATATCCACCCACAATACACGCGCCAAACAGACCCTGAAGCCTCCCACGACATCATGATCCAGGAAAACCACGGCAACACCGCATCGCCCGACGGCAGCGTAGAAACGCTCGTCAGTGGACAGGGCGCAGACATCCACCTGATCCGGGACGACGGCTCCGCACTGCGCGACTTCCCCTGGGGACGGGACGGAAACGAATTCTGCCAGGGGCATCAATGCTGGCAGGGACAAAGCGACATCGCCATCACCAGCACGAGCACACGCGAACCCGCTGAAAGACAACTCATCTCCGGACGCGCCGCGCCTCACGTCGGCGACGAAGGCATCAACACCCCGGGTGGCTGGCGAAACGACCTGTCCCGATCCTTCGACACGCCCGACTTCTGCCACTTCGCAACAGACATCAACGGAACGCGATTAATCACAGACGCAGGTCCAATAGACGCGGGCGGAGCCGTCTGGCTATTCGACCTCCCCGAAGAAGAGGAAGGCGCCCTCGCAAACGCGCGGAAAGTCGCGGACCCCGGATCGTCCTGGCAAAAAAACACACACATCCACCCCTTCCTCTCCCCGGATGGACAGTCGGGCTTCTTCAACTCCGATGAAAGCAGCATATTACAGGCGTATATGGTACGCGGTTGGTCTTAAGCAAAACTAAAAGGAGATACCAAATTGATTCCCCGACAAGTGCTGTTTGGCAACCCAGAAAAATCCATGGCCCGAATCAGTCCCGACGGCGAGTACCTGAGCTACCTCGCGCCAGTGGCGGGCGTTTTAAACGTCTGGGTCACCGCAGTAGAAGATCCCGACTCAGCCAGACCGATCACCAAAGACGAAGAACGCGGCATCCGCCTCTACATCTGGACCTATGATGGGCAGCACATCCTGTACTACCAGGATGCCAAAGGCGACGAAGACTGGCACGTGTACGCGACGAATATCACCACAGGCGAGACCCGAGACCTGACGCCCTTTGAAAAAGTCAACGCGCAGATTCTCTCAGTCAATGAAAAGACGCCCAACGAGATCCTGGTCGGCATCAACAATCGCAATCCGCAGCTACACGACGTCTATCGAATCGCGCTTTCCACCGGCGAGCGGACCCTGATCGAAGAGAATCCGGGCTTTGTCTCTTACCTGTTCGACAACGACGACCGCACGCGCTTTGCCATGACATTTTCGCCGACCGGAGGACAGGAGATCCTCCAAAGGGATGAGAGCAACCAGTGGCAACCCTTCATAGAGGTTCCCAACACCGACGCCCTGACAACCTATCTGACCGGCTTCGACAAATCAAACCAGATCCTCTACCTGATCGACAGCCGCAAGCGAAACACGGCCGCCTTATTCACCCTCGACCTAGTGTCCAGGAAACAAGAACTGGTAGCCGAGGACGACCGCGCGGATGTGGGTGGGATATTGGTTCATCCAACAGAGAAACACGTACAAGCCGTATCGTTCATTTACGACCGCAACCGCTGGCATGTGCTGGACCCGGCGATTCAAGAGGACATGGATTACTTGCACTCGGTGGAAGACGGCGAATTGTCCATCACCAGCCGCACGCTCGACGACCGCTTGTGGACAGCGGCCTACGTCCTGGACAACGGGCCGGTCAAATACTACCTGTACGACCGCACAAGGAAGCAGGCGAATTACCTGTTCAGCAACCGCACAGACCTGGACGAGTACCAACTGGCCAGGATGCATTCGCTGACCATCAAATCCCGCGACGGATGGAACCTGGTCCGCTATCTAACGCTCCCCCCCGACAGCGCGCCCGAAGGCGACGCGCGCCCGAGCAATCCGGTCCCGCTGGTTTTACTGGTGCACGGGGGTCCCTGGGGACGCGACATCTGGGGCTACAATTCAGAGCATCAATGGCTGTCGAACCGCGGTTACGCCGTACTGAGCGTCAACTTCCGCGGTTCGACCGGCTTCGGCAAAGAATTCACCAACGCCGGCAATGGCGAGTGGGCCGGCAAAATGCACGACGACCTGATTGACGCTGTCAACTGGGCGATCCGTGAAAAGATCACGCAACGCGACCAGGTGGCGATCATGGGCGGCAGCTACGGCGGATACGCGACCCTGGTCGGATTGACCTTCACCCCCGAGACATTCGTCTGCGGCGTCGATATTGTCGGCCCGAGCAACCTCGTCACATTGCTACAAAACGTGCCGCCCTACTGGATTCCAATCCTCCCAATGATGAAAGACCGCGTAGGTGACTGGACGACAGAAGAGGGCCAGCAATCCTTGCTGGCCAAATCGCCGCTTGCGCGTGTAGATCAGATCCAGCGGCCTCTGCTGATCGGCCAGGGAGCCAACGACCCGCGCGTCAAGCAAGTCGAATCCGATCAAATCGTCGAGGCGATGAAGCAAAAAAACATCCCCGTGACCTACGTGCTTTACCCAGACGAAGGGCACGGATTTGCACGACCGGAAAACCGCTTATCGTTTTACGCCGTTGCTGAGGCGTTCTTATCCGAGCACCTGAACGGACGATTTGAACCGGTCGGAGAGGACTTTCAAGGAGCGAAAATTCAGGTGCCAGAAGGCGCGGACCAGGTCCCCGGACTCCAGACGGCCCTGGCGTAAATGAGAACCACATGACAATCTCCCTCGACCCCATCCGCGACGATCTGATCACCTGGGCAGAATCCCTCTACCTCCCGGACACGGGAGCCTTCCGCAATGGCGACGCACCCGCGCCCAGCCTCCCGAGCACCCTCTTCATCACCTATATCCTGTACAGCATGGACGCGCTCGACGCAGTCGCGCTTGACCGCGCAAAATGGATCGCCTGGATCCAATCGCAACAGAGCGAACAGGACGGATCCTTTGCCTTCCCGCCCTCAGACAATCCGCGCCGTGGAATCGCATTTTGGAACGCAGTTCGCGCACTCAACATACTAAGTGCTCAGGTCCTGAAATTCCCCGACGACCAGCGCAGCGCAACAACCATCACCGGACTCCGCCAATGGTTCAAAACGTGGAAAGCATCCGGCGACACCCATCACGAAGTCCTCGCGCGCGTACCCATGCTCGTCAGCCATCCAGACCCCGCCTGGGTCAACACATTCTTCGACGAACTCGCCGCACAACAGCACCCCGCGCTCGGAACCTGGCCCGGAGAAGGACCCACCAACATCAGCCGCACATTTGCCTACAGCCTGATCTACACGGGAATGGACAAACTCCCACCGCAAGCTGAGAAAATCGTAGATGCCATGCTGCATCTCCAGGAGAAAAACGGCTTCTGGCACGGACGCCCCAACTTTTCAACCATGGACGCGGTCTATCTGCTATCGCGACTGCCAAAAGCCGCCGGGTGGCGCGAGACAGAAGCAAACGCCGCGCTACACCGCACAGCAGATGCGCTCATCCCCTATTACAAAGCGCACGCAAAACGCGACAAGCAGGACACCCATCAATTCGCGGCCACCGTACAAACACTCGCCCTGCTATCCGAAGCCTTGCCCCAGCGATTTGCAACATCGCACCCGTGGCGATTCGGATGGAGCAACAGGGCGTTCTGGCAATGCCGCGTGATCAAAAATTCATTAACTGCTGATAACGAGGTATAAATTAAAACGGAGGAATTATCTACATGGACATAATGGACATACTTTTAATTGTTGTTGTCGCAATAATCGTCGGGACAATCCTGTGGTTCCGGAAAATTCGACATCAACAAGTCAATGCTATTGCCTCAATTGTGACCGTCATCGGGGTGCTTGGAACATTTGCTGGTATCGCTTGGGGACTTTTAAACTTTGACACACAGAACATTGAAGCAAGTGTTCCCCTGTTGTTGGAAGGCCTAAAGTTTGCCTTTTTAACTTCCATTATAGGAATTGTAGGCTCGATTTGTCTTAAATTATCATCTCTAAACGAGCGGAAAAAACAAGCAGCGTCAGAGGAGACCTATACAGGCGCAACCATTGATGACCTTGCAAATATCCTACTGTTAATTCACAAAGTACATCAAGCAGAAGGAGACGAAACCAGGGAAACCCTCCGTGCTATAGAAAAAGCATTGACGGGAGATGGTGACAGCACCGTTTTGACTCAATTGCAAAAGTTGAGAACCACCTTCTCAGATAAGCAAGACGATTTACTTCAGGCCTTTAAAGAATTTGCGACTCATATGGCTGACAACAATACAAAAGCGCTAATTGAAGCACTTGAAGCCGTCATGCGGGACTTCAATGCAAAAATCAATGAGCAGTTTGGTGATAACTTTAAGCAACTCAATGAAGCGGTCGGAAGAATCAACGACTGGCAAGAACAGTACCGTCAACAGATGGACGAACTGGCTGTGGAATTTCGGATTGCGGCAGAAAGCATCGAAAAATCACGTCAATCGCTGGAGAGTATTGCTGAACGAAGTGGTGTCATCGTTTCAAGCGCGGAAAAACTTGATCCCACACTTCAAGCAATACAACAGCAGATACAACTGATGAATAATCGTCTCGAGGCGTTTAGTGCGTTAGCTGATAATGCGAGTAACGCATTTCCAATCATTGAGAATCGGCTGAAACAATTAACCGATAACTTTACACAAGTGGTAGCAGAAAACATTGATAATTCGCAGGTTTCTATGGAAAGACAAAGAGAAGCCTTGACAAATCAAGCCCAACAACTTGAGACGATAGTGACAGACACAAACAGGCGACTCAATACCGAAACGGAGCGCATTTTCCGCGAAAGCACAGCCAATATGACCCAGCAAATCCAACTCCTGGATAGAGCACTTCAGGAAGAACTCACAAAATCCATTGAATCATTGGGAAGTCAACTTGCCAGTCTATCAAGACGATTTGTTGATGACTACTCGCCCCTAACGGATCAGCTTCGCAACGTAGTACGAATGGCAGATGGTTTACAACAAACAGGTCGTTACCCACGACGCCAATAGGACAGGATGATGAGTGAAGAAATTCTGACAAATAGAGAGCAAGATACGGAAGAACATTGGATCTCTATTTCTGATATGATGGCTGGATTGATGGTAATCTTCCTATTTATAGCCATTAGTTATATGCTGCATGTTCAAGCAGAAAAAGAAAAAATTGAGAAAATTGCTGTCACGTATGAAAAATTGCAGTCCGACCTATATGCCGACCTTGAGAAAGAGTTTGAAAAAGACCTGAATAAATGGAACGCTGTCCTGGATAGACAAACTCTCTCTGTCCGGTTCAAAGAGCCTGAAGTGTTATTTGCACAAGGGGAAGCAGAGGTTCGTCCCGCCTTCAAAAACATCTTGAAGAATTTTTTTCCCCGTTATATTAAAGTTTTGAGGCAATCTGATTATATCAACGACATAGCGGAAATTCGTATTGAAGGACACACCTCAAGCGAATGGGAGACAGGCGTGAGTCCTGAAGAGGCTTATATTCGTAATATGGAGTTATCACAGGACAGAACAAGACGTGTACTTCAATATGTACTTCTCCCCGAACTCAGTGGGAATCAGGAGATCAGGTATTGGCTGAAACAGTTCTTGACCGCCAATGGGTTATCTTCAAGCAAGGTGATTTCTTATCCTGATGGCACAGAAAATAAAGAAGAATCAAGACGAGTGGAGTTTAGAGTGCGGACGAATGCGGAGAAACGGATTGTTGAAATTATAAAGCGAGATAAAAAAGAATGAACCTGCCAGATTTTTCAAAACATGTTGGATTGAATCAACTTCGACAAAATATGGAAGCTGAACTGATCTCATGGAATTCAGGAGAAGAGTGGAATTCTATAAATATCGATAAAATTTTAGTTACAACAGGGATAGAGATCACACCTGATGAAATTGAATATGCTGATGATGGCACACTTGAATACGGAGGACGAAAGGTCGTCGTTTATATCCGAGACCAATATGTGCCAGGTGACGCTACTCGCGAACAGTTATACAAATTTCATGTTGCCGACTGTGATGCTCTACAGGAAATGAAAAAATTAAATAGGTACGAAAGATATGTGGTTACATATCGAAGGGATGGAAAATTTATTGTCAATCTTCTTGGGGAAAGCGGGTATCGCGATAAAGAGGAAGAGGTCGAGCGCAGGCTATATGTCTGTAAGTATTGCTTAGACCGACTAAATTACAACGGTTACCGTAGGCGCGGATACTCGGGACAGAATGCAATCAGGGATTATTTCGACTTGAGAGCGTTTTTTGAAAGATATGATTCTCAAATAACAAGAGATCCGACGCATACTGACATTACAGCCCCAGTAAATACTTATCCGCCGAACTGGGAGCAAATTTCTTACAGATATAAAGAAAAGCGGAACTGGAAATGTGAAGAGTGCGGCGTTAATCTTAGAGATGAGAGAAAGTTTCTTCACGTCCACCACATTAATGGTCAAAAGAACGACAGCAACGAAAAAAATTTTCTTGCCTTGTGTATCGGCTGTCATGCAAACAAGCCTCAACACCATCAACTCAGATCCGATCCAGACTATAGGGAATACATGCGCTGGTTCAATCAACCCAAAATGCCATTTTAAAGGATAACGGCATGAGAGTACGACAGCCGCGTTATAGCAAAGAGGAGTTCGCCCAGCGCGGTCAGGCGATTTATGAGCAACGAGTGAGGCCACAGGTGGAAGAAGGCAACAGCGGTAGGATTGTGGCGATTGATATTGAAACAGGCGAGTTCGAGGTAGCGGACGACCCACTTGCCGCATCTGACCAACTTTTTGCGCGTTGTCCAGATGCGCAGCCGTGGTTAATCCGCATCGGCCACCGTGCGCTACATCGGTTTGGGTAGTTTCAGTTAGGGTTACTAACTTGAAGTCCGTTTTTCGGTTTTTGGGTTCAAGACCCAATTCTAAGACAGTAATATCTTGATTTAGATCTAGGTTCTTGTGATCAAGATGCTTAGAGTGATGAGGGATAAAACTCCAATGGATTAGCAGTCACATGTTCTTTCGGCCATGTATTCCTTAACCCTTCTTGACGCGATATCACAGTATATTTTCTCTCTATCACACGCCACAAAGCTCATTTGAGCTTCAACAGCCGAAATCAAAGAGGTACCAGATCCTACAAATGGATCAACCAATAGCCCGTTATTCAATCCGCTGATTTGAATAACACGTCGAGTCAATTCTAAAGGAAGCTCATTCTCAGCCCTCTTCTTGTGTTTTGCGTGTCGAACAGGACTCAAATCATCCCACACATCGCTGAGGTTTATTCCCGATTCAATATAGTGCTTGTACCCTCCATAATCTTTGATATATTTTCCACAACTTCTACACGTTGGCGCGGGAATTTTTGGTCGATTGAATACCTGTGGTTCTCCATTAGTGAGATACAGTAAGGCATAATGTGCAGGATACAGATATTTTCCTCGGACAAACCCGTTTTTCATTGTGACCGATATCCAATGTCGAAATGTCAAATGTTGCTGAAGTAATGCACCAAATTTGATCGCCCATTGTGGCAAATGATACAAGTACAACGCACCACCTTCCTTCAGTTTTCTCATTGAAGAGAATAGTACGCTTCTCATGAACTCCTCGTATTCAGATTCAGCGATCTTGTCCTCTTTTCTACTATTTGACCCATACTTCTTACCCAGATTAAAGGGTGGGTCGAGAAAAATGATATCTGCGCACCCATCCTTCAGACTATTCAAGAGCTTCAGTGCATCACACTTGATCAAAATGCCTTCATCTAACTTGCGTATATATCCTGGAGGTTTACCCAACCATATTGATCGTTCTTTAGCCATTTGTTAAACCCTATAAAACCCGGTGATCCTCAATTTTTCCACTTTCAGTTACAATCCCTGCCCCTGAAAATATGTCTCTGAGAGCAGATTTATATCGCGCATCAGGGGTCGCGGTTGCTTCACCTCTCCAAGTAAACTTGACTATCCAAGTAACCATTGGAGCGTGTTCGCCATCTCCACCATAGCGCAAATTTCGTTCAGTAGAAACGCTCCAACCTTGGCTATGAACCAAGTCGGCAATGATCTTTGGTACCATTACCATAATTACTTTCTGTTGATCTTGCCTATCAAGCACTGTAAAGTCCAACTCATTGCAATCTGAAATCTGCTCATATAGTGCGTCTTTGAAGAATTCTTTACAACTACGAGCGAAAACAGGTTCACGGCTTAAATTCTCTAATAAGAATTTTTTCATCCACCTATTGACTTCCTCTTTGACTTCCTCTGGCCAAACCACTTCACCGTGAAGCGTTAAGCATAAGGTCCAATCATTTCTGGGAGACCTGGTATGTAGCTGGCAAAGTTTGCGTATCCAAGCCAAAACTGGGAACTTAACACCTCCATTTTCTGGCATACCCTTCAACGGACTATTCAAGTCCAGATTCACAATATGCGCTCGGCAATATTTCTCATCCTCATCTCGAGGCCAGTTAAACATATCTTCGCCTCTAACAATGCTCTGAAACGGAGCTTCCCTTATTCTTAATCCTACGAACTTTCTTTGTAATTGTAAAACAGATTCATTATTATTTTCAACAGCTACAACCTTATGCTGATCTTTTTCTTTAATGGATCCGACTTCCGTTAATGAAATGAGTTTCTGGTCAATAAGAAGCTCTATATCTCGTCCTTCGGCTCCACTCAACGTTAAATACCAAGGTACATCACTATCAGGATACTGCTCTGCTACTGATTTGACTTCCTCAAGCCAGAGAGAGCGGATGGTCAGTTTCTCGGCTCTATCTTCGTTCATTGCACGGTCTACCGGTCGAGAATGTCCATTCACTTTTTTAGTCGCTCCGTCAATCTCGATAAGAAATCTTCTAGCTGCCTTTGGCTAAGAACATCCTTTGCTGCTTCAACAACAACTTCGTACAATGAATTGACTGTAAATCTCTTTAGCAACTGCTTCTGGTTAGGTTCCTTTCTTGCGGTGTCAGACCAACTTTTCTTAATAGCACTTGCTGCTTTGGGTGAAACATCTGCGATCTGTTTGTCTGCGACATCACTAATCTTTTGTACAATATCTTGGGCTTTACTAACCTTCTGTTCTTTGCTTCTTTCACCGTATATTTCATTGCGTACACGTCTTATCAATTCAGGAATGTATTCGTGGACAGCTTGTTGGAGTTCAGTATATGCGAGATGTGATTCTCGCAACGTTCGTCTATCAATATTCATCGCATTTTCAAGTCGATCATCCGCCACAATTTCACCTGATATCCAAGCCTGAAATAACGGTCCTGCACTGGAAGTAAAACCTAAGAAGCTAGGATCATATTCGCCAACAGCAGCATTTCGAATTCGAATCAACACTCCCTGTAATTCTTGAGGTCGGATCGTGCTATACTGAGCATAGAAGTATCCCTTAGCAGCGACATTTTTCCCTTTAAAATTGAATCGTGTAATTATAGTCTTTTCAGGTTCAGGCGGTGAAAAGACTATTGGTTTCCTAATTTCACTCCCGTCAATAAATAGTGAAAAGTCTAGTTCTGCAGCTTCCTTTTCTATATCCTTTACGCTTGATTTTAGGGTCGGCAAAATCCACTCATCATGATAAGCCACAGGAACATTTAAGCCGATTTTTAGCAGGTTTTGAGAATAAGCGTCAAAAGTATCCCAGCTTCTCAGGCCCTTCTCCGCTAATATTTTACACATTGAGGATGGAGATTTTCCGTATAGTGATTTTTTGCCTGCAGAAAACTCAGTGGTTCCGACACCAGCAAGAATGGGTTGAGCCTCGTCTCTTATTTGCTTTAAAAATATATGGGTATAGTGGCTATCTTTATCAGCATCTAAGGTCACAGCACCTTCGTAATCTGCCTTCGCAATCCCTCCGTTGTTACGCCTTCTTTCCTCCACATCCTGTCTCATAAGATCGAATCGAATTGAGACTTCCAATAGTTCTGTGCTTCCTTTCTTTGTTGACACAATTTCCATAACATTGCAGATCTCATTGGCGGCAATAAATCCGATTCCTATTTTTCCAATCTTAGGTCGCCCCAATGGTGTTGTGTCAGATTCTTCACGCTTATATGATTCACTTATCCGACTAAAATGCTTTTCGAACTCGTCCTTGTTAAGCCCAAACCCATCATCCTCAATTATTATGCGATCTGCATCAGGTTTAACAAATACGTTTACACGCTTTGCATCAGCATCAAAAGAATTGTTTATCAACTCTTTCAAACAGGCTGCTGGAGACTCGTATAGTCCGGAACTCAGGTACTCAACTATACGAGATGCCACTACTATCTCGCCCTTGAATTTGTCTTCATCAGCCATTGGTAATCATCCTAATAGTGCCAGCCATATATAAAATCACTATATATTGAATCCGATACTGGCACCCATATTGATGGATTTGTAATTTTGAACAATCCAGCCTACCTGCAGAAGATACTGCAAGTATTCAAGTCTATTGGGAAATATCCTTGCATGACTTTTTGAAGTTCGATAGTTTGAGATGACATAGACCTGTGCCTTGTTGTGCTGAGAAAGGCCAGTTTTGGGTGATTTAAACCTAACTTTTTTTAGTAATTTTCACAGGTCTTTTAGTTTTTAATTTACCTTTCACATATAGCCAAATTTTGGGACACACGCAAGGGCAATTTCTGACTATAATTGTAGCGAACCCTAAAAAACCGGCCTGTGAATGACCTGCATATCTCTTATCTATCCCATCACCGACGAAGGCGCAACGCCAATTAATGAAAACTGGATTGCGGCTCAAAACCATGCCGCAATGACGGGGAACAGGTCGATATGGACAGCCTTATTTGACGCGGTGTACTAACCGCCCATTATACACACACCAGCACAGGAGCGCATCACCCATGAAAATCACCGACGTAGAAACCATCGTAATCAAAAACATCCAGCCCTATCGCGGGGGGCGATACTGGCTCTTTGTCCAGCTCATCACCGACGAAGGCATCGTCGGACTGGGCGAGCGGCCCTCGGGAAATGCCACCAATCTGGACTCCCAAATCAGCCTCATCAAAAACCTCTGTCAGCAATTCGCCATCGGCACAAGTCCCTTCGACATCGAAAGCCTGTGGCAGCGCATCTTTGCGTCCCGGCACGACTACCGCCATCCCGGCCTCGACGCAACACCCGCCTTGAGCGCCATTGAAATGGCGTGTTGGGACATCGTCGGCAAAGCATTAAACCAGCCCATCTACAATCTGCTCGGCGGCAGAGTCCACGACAAACTCAGAGCTTATGCCTACATGCCAACCGACGGCATTTGGGAAAATCCAGAACGCGCGGGCGAAATTGCGACCTGCCTGGTCGCAGAAGGAAACACCGCCTGCAAATTCGACCCCTTCCAACCCCTCTTTCCCCACCCGCGCGACTTCCCACTCAAAACCATCCGCCACGTCGCCAAAATATTCAAAAGCATCCGGGACGCAGTCGGCGACGAATTGGAAATCGGCATCGGCACCCACGGACAATTCAGCACATCCGGCGCAATTCGCGTGGCAAAAGAACTGGAAGAATTCAGCCCCTTCTGGTTTGAAGAACCCGTCCCCCCGGAAAACATCGACGAAATGGCCCGCGTCGCCGCTCACACCAGCATCCCAATAGCCACAGGAGAACGGCTCGTCACCAAATACGAATTTGCCGAACTCCTCAAAAAACAGGCCGCCCAAATCCTCCAATTAGACGTGGGCCAATGTGGCGGAATATTGGAATCCAAAAAAATCGCCAGCATGGCCGAAGCCCACTACGCCCTCATCGCACCCCACATGTATTGCGGTCCCATCGCCGCAGCCGCCGCAGTACAACTCGACACATGCTCGCCGAACTTTCTGATCCAGGAATTCAACGCCAACGACCTCCACAGCGAAATATTCGTAGAACCAATCCGATTTGAAAGCGGCTATATCACCCCACCAACAGGATCTGGTTTAGGCGTTGAACTCGACGAATCTGTCGTTGCCAAACACCGCGCGTAAGGTCTGGACTCCGGCCTGCGCCGGAGTGACCCCGTATAAGCATGTGCCGTAATGACTCTATACGGCAAGCATTACGGGGCAGGCTCCCAGGCAGTTGTCATTGCGGCATGCCTAAAGCCGCAATCCAGTCTATCAGAAAAACATATCAGCAAATTTTTTTGACAGAGCAATAAGCAGGAGGAGAATAAGTGGATAAGCTGAATATTTTTGAAGGCTACTTGAGCAAGCAGCCAGGTACGGAAGACCGCCTTACCTGGGCTTTAATGAACCTGATACGCATCTCGCCAATCATTCGTGCGGCATTTTTGGATCTCGTCCGGGACGAGCAGAAGCAACCGATACCTGCATTAACGGCCTTAAGAGAGCGTGAATGTGTCGTTCAAACCCAGACTGAAAATCTGTTCGCACAGGAAGGACGCCTTGTGGCTATTGGGATCACCGCCGAGGGAGAGGATGTCTATGACGATGTCCAGCTGGAGGATAGAGGAGCAAGATACGACGGCGTAGTGACCTTTATCGCACCAGAGAACCGGCGGCATCAGCAGGAGAGTTTGACCCTCACCGTTGAGAGCAAACGCGATTCTGAGGTCGAAGCGTGGCAGTTGATGCCGAGTGAGGCGAGTTTAGGCGAGGAGGGACAGATTAAAGTGGATTCGCAGGCCGTAATTTTGGCATGGCGAGATATCGTCAGTACCCTTACGGACATTGAACTAAGAGGGTTGGTCAGCCCAGCAGAGAGGGTGTTCATCCGAGACTTCATTGATTATGTTGCAGCCAACCATTCAGTGCTCAATCCATTTGAGCACTTCGCGGTGTGTAGGAACGATCTCGACCTACTGAATCGGCGATGCGAAATGATCCTGCGGGAGATTGACCCAACTGAGGCAGAGCAGGGACCGTTGCCTTTCATCCCTGTGGAATTTCCTTCTTACAAGCGGATCTATCTAAAGGCCAAGGATGATGCAAGATCATGGAGGATTACGCTTGAGTTTTGGCCGGGAGATACTGTGGCACAGGCACAGGAGTTCTGGTCGAAGGTTGACGCCAAAAAGCTCTTGGCGTTGCAGAACCAGAACGAAGATTGGCGACTGGTGTCGAATCTGCACTTCATGCACTGGAGTAATCGATGCTCGGCGACTACGTCGCTTGCAGTAAACGAATACATTGAGTTCTGGCAGTCAGGCGAGATGAAGATTGACTCTATATGGCCTGATGATGCCGGCTCTTATCGTTATCACTGGGATTGTCTGGTCGCTAAAAGTCTGATTTCTCCTGATGACATGGAGCCAATTGAAGCAGTAAGAACCGAGAAGAACCGCCCCTGGATCTCCATGTCACCCGGCCTCGGTATTAGCTACACCTGGTCGGCGGCGCGGGCATCCCAACTCGATAGGGATGGTGCCTTCGTGTTTGAGGTCAAAGAAAAGATCCGTGAGGCGACCGAGACCTGGGGGGAAGTTCCCGATTTCTGTAGTTAAGAGGTAGTCCTTGAACTGATGCCATTGCCGGCGTGATGAGCTTCCAAACCGAATTTTTTTATGACGAAATGCCCAATTATGGATATTAAACCCATCAAAACCGAATCAGACCATGAAGCCGCTTTGAGAGAGATCGAACGGCTTTGGGGAGCAACTCATGGTTCGCCAGAAGGTGATAAACTCGATGTTTTGGTCACGCTCGTTGAAGTTTATGAACAGAAGCACTACCCTATCCCGCCACCGGATCCAATTGAGGCAATCCTTCACCACATGGAGAGTCAAGGTTTATCTCATCGTGATCTTGAACCCTATCTGGGTTCAGGCACCAGTGTGTCAGAGGTTTTGAATCGAAAATGCTCACTGTCACTGAACATGATTCGCAAGTTGCATAAGGGTCTTGGAATTTCGGCGGATATTTTGGTTCAGCCTTATGAGTGCTCTTTGAAAAAAATTTATTGATATGTTTTTCTGATAGACTGGATTGCAACGAATCTTTCACTGAAACGCGATGCGATAAGTCAATGTATTTTCAGCATTGATGTACGCCGTCACGACCTGGCGATCACCGGATTTGAGATCGGTATCGGATAAAGTGAGTGCGTTTTCGGTTTCAATACAGAGCGAAACATCACCGCGCGTGAGAACCGATCCGTTCTTTATTGTATCCAGTTCTCCCTTCAAAAGCGGGAGAACCTCAGTAAATGCACCGGGGTAATTGACAGAAACCGTAATCGCATCGCTGGCAAAAAGAATCGTCTTGCTACCACTTTCTCCCAGAGGATAGGTGATCTCGAGGTCACCATCGGGCAGGTCACGCCTACCAGGTCGCGGTATGACCGGATCCCCATCAATCCGAAAAACAGCGGCAATATCGGCCTTTTCGCAGAGCGTACCATTGACAACCGTCCCCCAGGCAGCATGATCTGTATCCGTTTGAGACTGCAGAACAGCACCAGCGCGAGGATGCCAGAGCAACCCCAGCCCATACCGCTGTTGGGCACTCAGCACAGGCCCCGTATTAAAAGCAACGTAATAGGTTGGACGACGGACAAACGTAAAAACGACCGGATGGCGGCTGTCAACCCGCTGGTGTGTGAAGTGGTCTCGTGCGATATACGGCAACATCGCAGTGGCCGCTTCTTTTTGTTCCAGCGTGGGATACCAAGTAATGTGATCCCGATGCAAAAACGCATAAGGCGTAAAAGCCCAAAATTCACCGACCTGGAGCGGCGCAACAGCGGGCCAATTGGCTTCAAGGCGGGCGCGCGCATCTGCAATATCCCGTGCATGTGCCTCAACCGTGCGACCATAAGCGCGGGGCAACTCGAGTACTTCACCGAGCGCAGTCGTGTCGATATCCCCAGAATTAGACCTCTCGGCACCGCCGAGATTGGCGCGATACTCAGTGAGAAAAGCTCTCTGCTGGCGGGTTTCAACACCGCTGTTGAGCGCGTAACCCGTACCATCGGGTTCGCGCACGGCATTGTATGAAAACCAATCGTACCACCGCCGTTCTTTTTCCAAGAAAATAGACGCCCGATCCGTGCCGCGAGCATAGTGATAGGCAACGTGGATATCGCTGTGGTGAGTACCGAGAAAATAGCCCCAATCGGGACCGCTGCGCTCGTAAAAATAACCCGCTGGACTCTGAAATTCCGTCAAACTCTCTTCAAGACGTTGATCGAGCAAACGCTCGAGTTCTGCATCGGGAAAAAGATCCAGATACGCCAGCGCACCGCCCCAGGCATTGGCATACTGATTGGTAAAATTGCGACCCTGGGTTTGCAATTCATCAATAGTAAAAGTGGCGTAGAGTGCTTTGCGGTCGGCGGCTATGACGCGCTCGTGCAGGGCTGAATCAATGTCCGGACCGCTGTCGAGCAGGTGGAGGGTTTGCCCCATAAACTTTGTGGCAAAAGCAGTGGCGGCGAGATTCCAATTGCCGGGACCGTACTCGCTAAAACGCCCATCCCCGTTTTGAATGCCACACCAGAAATCGAGCGCAGCCTCGAGACGCTGGCGCAGGTCGGGCTGTGCGTAAAACACATTCCAGGGGCGGTCGGTACAAAAAAAGAAAGCCAGCGCCAGAATATTTTCCATAATGCGCGCATTGTGAGGTTTGTTATCTTTCGGCCTCCGCCAGACCGAAATATTGATAAAGCCGCGATCCGGACCATCCATCTCAACAGCATTGGCAACCCGATGAAAATGCGACAAATAATAGGGCAAATCGAGTTCGCCATCGGCAAAATCAGCGGGTGAAAAATCAGCAACAGGCGCGGGATTAAGCATGAATCAACTCCTTTATTTTACGATTCGTCGAAGAGAGCAAACTATAAAAAATAAAAAAGCGGTGATCCGAAGACCACCGCTTTTTTGCGTTTATCGCGAACACTTATTTATCGCGATGTAAAATCTGTCGCAAACGCCCGACTTCGCGTTGCAAATAATTGATATGTTGATAAACCGCTGCATCTTTGGGCTTCACCAGAGGCGCTGGACGCAAAGCGACCAGAGCAGCGCTATCCATCTGATCCAGCTCGACTTGTATCGCCACCACCTGTCCCTCGCGTCGAATACCTATCGTTGCGGTCTCGCCCGGCGTACTTTCCAGCACCATCCGCTTCAAATGCACTGGACCACCAATGGCGCGCCCACGATATGAAAGCACCACATCGCCCGGCTGAATCCCGCCCTCAGTTGCAGGACTATTCGGCTGCACATTGACCACCACCACCTCGTTGCCCCGTGGTGCAACCTCCACACCCAGTTTGCCATACGCCATCTGCCCATGTGCAACCAGCGCGCGCGCCACCCGCATCGCGCGATTGATCGGAATGACAAAAACCGACGACGGCAGGGAGGTCCATCCAAATAGAGAACCATCGTCTTGAGTAACGGTGCGAATCGGGTCTTCATAGCGCCACACCATACCCCCAACCCGTCCATTACCGCAAAACACGGGAGCCCCGCCATAACTGCTCTGCACGCGGGCCGACACCTGAAACAAATCCCTATCCCGATAGATTCCGTACACCATCCCAAAAGAAGGCACCAAATTGCCAAAGTCATTGCCCAACAAAAGGGCGTAATGCCCAATTTTAATATACTGTGAATCTCCCACCACAACCGTGGGCAAATTCTCTGCCTCAACGCGAATAACAGCAATCCCCGAAATCGGATCTGCCCCCACGAGCACCGCCCGCACCTGCACGCCAGAAGCCAGCGTCACCCGAATCTCATCGGCATCTGCAATAGCGGCTTCAATCGTTAAAATATAACCCTGGGGATCAAAAATAAACCCCGTGCCGTGGGTAAACACCGAACCAAACGGCCCGCTATCTGCCCGCGCACGGGGAGGATAGAGCGTGTGAATCCGCACCACACTCTGCCGATTATCTTCCAAAATTGCAGCAATTTCCTCTTCAAGCGTGCACAACAGGCTGCGTTCTTCCGTCCATCCCCTGCCCACAAAGAGCAGGCACAACGCCATTGCGCAACACAAAAATCTCATGATCCCGCCTCTCTCCACTTGTCGAGTCAACGTCAAAATGAATACGAAACGGGAACTTGTTTCACGCGGCGCAAATCGCGCATATCCGATGGCAGTTGCTTCAACCGCGATGCGGAATCCACACGCGCCGAATCCCGATAATGACGAGAATCCAGACTATAAGACTCCTTGGACAAACGCTCCAATTCCAGAGCACCAACATCAACACTCGGCAATATCTGGCCCTTCATCAGTGGAATTTCCGAACGCTCCACTGCCACTTGCGGCACCGGTGTTGTATCGCCATGGAAAACCGCCTGAGTCAACCCCAGGCCGATCACCACAGCCGCAGCCAGTGTTGTAATCTTCCGCGAGACAGAAGAAAACATTGCGCGACGTGCCTTGTTCAAAGGGTGTTTTTCTTTTGCCATAGCCATTGCCAAATGGCTGCGCAGGGTAAAATCAAACTCAGCCGATGGGCGCACCTGTGGCAATTGCGCCAGGCGCTCCCTCAAAGTTTGCACATCGGCCAACAAAGTGCGACAATGCTCGCACTCGGCGGCTTTGCGCTCCATTTCCGCCATCTCAACTGGACTCATTTCGCCATCTACATAAGCCGAAACTCGCGCTTCAAAATCAGTAACGGTCATGTCTATATTTTACCTCCGAGCAGGGTTTCCGGGATGTCTTAGACATTCAGGCCCACATCCCGACCTTCATTTTTCAATTTTTGTTGTAATTTTAAGCGCCCGCGATTGACGCGCGATTTCACCGTCCCAACCGGACACTTCACAATTTCAGAAATTTCATAATACGACATACCTTCCACATCGCGCAACAAAATCACCTGGCGGTAATTATCGGGCAACGAAGCAATGGCATTCTGAATCTCCACATCGGCCAGAGAAGATTCCGCCATGCGATCGGGACGCATAGATTCATCGGGCAAATCCATGCCCGTATCTGACTCCTCGTCTCGATCCAGTGAAAACAACCGCCATCGCTTGCGCCTCCTCAACTCACTTTTGGCCAAATTTCCGGCAATCGTAAACAGCCAGGTAGAAAAATTGGCAATTGCACGGTATTCCTCGCGCTTTCCAAACGCGCGCAAAAACGCCTCTTGCACGATATCTTCTGCCGTTTCCCGATCGCTCACAAAGCGAAAAACAAAATTGTACAACCGCCCTTGATAGCGCCGCACAATTTTTCCATAAGCATCAATATCTCCAGCAGATACTTCAGCTAAAATCTCCACATCGGGTTGTTCGCCAAGTCCATATCTCGAATTTGCCATAAGCATGGAATTCCTCCCCTTCGGGCATGTATTCCCCCTCCCATCCCAAAGCTTTACATCCTCAATCCTACTATTAAACCCCCCATGCACCGTCAGGGTTCCCAAAAATACGCGCCGACTGTTTTTCCACATTGCGCCTTCGTCAATCCCGTCTTATATTCATCACCCCAAATCCGAAACTGATGACATTCATAAGAAAGCGAGGAACCCCGATGGCAGCAAATCAGGTCGTCGAACAAAACGGACAATACATCCCACCGCAAAATCTCAGCACCAATGCACATGTCCCCAGCATAGATGCCTACGGGAAACAATACGAAAAATCAATTGCCGATCCCGAAGCATTCTGGGTAGAAATTGCCAATACATTTCACTGGTACAAAAAATGGGACACCGTGCGGTCCTACAACTACAATATAGATAACGGGCCGATCTCTATCAAGTGGTTTGAAGGGGCCAGAACCAACATCACGTACAACTGCATTGACCGTCACCTCGCGTCTCGAGGAGATCAAGTCGCCATCTTATGGGAAGGCAATGAGCCTGGTGAAGACGCCAAACTCACCTATAGTGAACTGCATGAACAAGTCTGCAAATTTGCCAACGTACTCAAATCTCGAGGCGTAAAAAAAGGCGACTGCGTCTCCATCTACATGCCCATGATCCCCGAACTCGCCATCGCTATGCTGGCCTGCGCGCGCATCGGCGCTGTCCACTCCATCGTCTTTGGCGGCTTCTCTGCCGAAGCACTGGCAGACCGCATCGTCGATTCCGCCTGCCAGATCGTACTCACCACAGATGGCATGTTCCGAGGCGACCGCCCCATGGAACGCAAGCAACCCGCCGACGAAGCCATCGCATTAGCCAACTCGCGCATGGGCAACATTAGTGTTCACACCTGCATCGTGGTCCAGCGCGTAGGTGAAGACAGTGGCATCGCATGTCCCATGCGTGAAGGACGCGACTTATGGTGGCACGAAGCCATGTCAGAAGCTGATGCCGACTGCCCCTGCGAAGAAATGGACGCCGAAGACCCGCTCTTCATCCTCTATACATCTGGCTCTACCGGCAAACCCAAAGGCGTACAGCACAACGTAGGTGGCTACATGGTGTACACGGGCTACACGCACAAAAACGTCTTTGACTATCAGGATGGCGACATCTACTTTTGCGCCGCCGACATAGGCTGGATCACAGGTCACTCCTACATCATCTACGGACCCTTATCAAATGCCGCCACCACCATCATGTTTGAAAGCACGCCCGTCTATCCCGACCCGGGCCGATATTGGCAGGTCATCGACAAATACAAAGTCAACCAATTCTACACTGCGCCCACAGCCATACGCGCCCTCACCCGAGAAGGCGACGAATGGCCCGCCAAATACGACCTGTCATCCCTCAAAATACTCGGCACTGTGGGCGAACCCATCAATCCCGAAGCCTGGCAATGGTATCACCGCAATATCGGGAGAGAGCGGTGTCCCATCGTAGATACCTGGTGGCAAACCGAAACCGGGGGCATCCTCATCAGTCCCCTGCCCGGCGCAACCCCCACCAAACCCGGATCCGCGACTTTTCCCCTCTACGGCATCAAACCCGTGGTCCTCGAACCCGAATCGGGCAAAATCGTCGAAGGCAATGGCGTAGATGGCGTACTCGCCATCTCAGAACCCTGGCCGGGACAAATGCGCACCGTCTATGGCGATCACAAACGCTTTGAAGAAACCTACTTTCAGCAATACAAAGGCTTCTACTTCACCGGTGACGGCTGTCGTCGAGATGAAGACGGCTACTACTGGATCACCGGCCGCGTAGATGACGTCATCAATATCTCGGGCCACCGCATGGGCACCGCCGAAGTCGAAAGCGCCCTGGTCTCACACGGAAAAGTGGCCGAAGCCGCTGTAGTGGGTTTCCCACACGAAATCAAAGGACAGGGTATCTATGCCTACGTCACCCTCAACGTGGGCGAAGCCTATACCGACGACCTCAAAGCCGAACTCGTCCAACAAGTCCGCACCGAAATCGGCCCCATCGCCACCCCGGACGTAATCCACTGGGCACCGGGCTTACCCAAAACGCGATCGGGCAAAATCATGCGCCGAATCCTGCGCAAAATCGCCGAAGACGACACCTCGGACCTCGGCGACACCTCCACCCTCGCCGACCCAACCGTCGTTGACGACCTCCTCGCCAACCGGTAGGGCAAAAAAAAGCGGGCACGGTTGCGTGCCCGCTTTTTTAATCAACCATCATCTCACGGCACTGCGTCATCCAACATATGTTCAAATGCTTCAAGACTGGACACCTGGACCGCCGAGCGGAGCACCTGTTTGAGGCGTTGCAAATCTTCAATGGCGGCTATGCGAGCAGATAGGGAATCTGTCGCGCGGAGATCAAATCGAATCTCCAACACATCAAGAATATCTGCAATAGCGCGGTCTCTACCTCCTTCCTCTCTGCCTTGCTCAATGCCTTGCTCAATGCCTTGCTCAATGCCTTGCTCAATGCCCTCTTCAAGGCCCTCTTCTCTGGCTTTCTCTCTACTTTCCTGAGTAAGGGATTGAAAAAGTGATGATTCGCGCAAGATGTCCATGATGCCCTCCTTAAAAATAATATCAGAAATCGTTTCAGACGCATATACCAACTCGCTCAACGCCACCATCCCAGCCAGATAATCCGCCCTATATGACCGGGCAATGGGGCGCGTCCGAGCCGTGTGAATACACTGATGCAACCACGCATCCGGGGTCATTCCTTCAGGCGGCTTCATCAACGGTGTGAAAGGAATCAGACCCGATTGCCCCGATTCGAGGACGCGCTCGCCTTCTATCTCAATCAGTCTGATCACGCGATACCGAATCGCGATTTCGTAGCCGAGATGCTCCTGGACATAGTGCCCGGGATCGTGCTGCCCCGCATTGGGACGCAGGTAGATCACGTTGGAATAGATCGGCAGACCGTGTTGCCGAATAGCATGTCCAATATAGCCCGCCATGCGTCGTGGCATAGGCGGATTGGTGCTGTCAGTCGTTTGAAACTCGTTGTGAACCAATACCTCCTCGCCATCGACACGCACGCGAATCAGGCTATCGGTCTGGCGTGCTTCAACAGTGTATTGCTCTGTGTCAATGACTGCAAGAACTTCGACGTCCTCGCGCCCGAGGGTGAATCCGGCAAAGTCGTCGGGATAAGTTTGAATGAGGTGTTTGGAAATCGTATCAAATTCGGCCATGTGAGATGCCTAGTCTGAAGGTTGGTCGTATTTTGGACAAACGCAACAGTCAGACCTCAAGCAAATATCGGGCCAATTATCACAGAATTGAACGATAAATTGCATATAAGCATCTCATTATGCCTTCAATATGCAGTATCGCGGCCTTGTTCACAACTTGAATTTAAATCCGCAGATGGACGCAGACGGGCACAGATGAAAGGCGAAAGGGTACATTTTGAGCCATGAATAGGCGGCATAGTGAAAGATATGTGCCACTTGCCCGATATTGGGAGAGCGGCATAGAATGGGCTGATGCGGTGGACCGACGCTTGTGTTCTTCACATTTCAAAACATCTCTCTTTATTTTTTCTCATACGCATCGTGTTGTCTTGGGATCATTCGCCGTCATAATGCAATTTCTTTTTTAATTCGTTACGCAATGCATGAGACTTGCTTTGGTAGAATGCCAATTGCTCTTTTACCGTTCTATCCTTGAGTTTCTCATAGTGCGCGTCTCGAATCCGGCGCACAATTTTAACCGCATCAAACGTCTTTTTCGTATCCATAATTGGTCACCTCACATTGCAACGTGCCCCTGTCTGCCGACAGGCAGGCGCAGATTGGTTATCAAAGATACTATAAACCAACGACAATCCAAATGAACGAGACAGCAGAAAAAAGATATGCTATTGGTTCAAATGATACAAACTCCGGCTATCAGGTCAAAAAGACAAGTTCTATATATATCTTCACATTTCGCTTTGACAAAAACTAACATATTTGATATGTATATAAGATGAAATTCGAAATCACATACTACAGCGACATACTACAGCGAGATATTTTGCGCTTTCCACCCGGCATCCGAGCGCGTTATTTTCTTTTAACCGACAGAATGGAAAAATTTGGTCCCAATCTTGGAATGCCGCACACGCGAGCAATGGGTAACGGTTTATTCGAGCTCAGATTGAGAGCCAAGGAAGGTATCGCCCGTGTGTTTTTCTGCACCATAGTCAACCGAAAAATTGTGATGTTGCACAGCTTCGTCAAGAAATCTCAGAGAACGCCTAAAAGAGACCTCGATATTGCCATCCAAAGAATGAGGGAAATCAAACAATGATGACACACGCAGAATTAAAAATGAAGGCTCTCGCAGACCCCGAAACCAGGGCAGAGTATGAAGCTCAAAAACCCGAGTTCGAATTGCTCGACAAGCTGTTAGAAGCCCGAAAACGCGCTGGTCTGACCCAGGAGCAGGTCGCCGAGAAGATGGGCACCAAAGCAACGGCAATCACCCGCTTAGAGTCTGCGAATAGCAATCACTCGCCATCTGTTCACACGCTACAAAAATTCGCTGAAGCTGTCGGCTGCCGGCTCAAAATTGAACTGATACCCCACAGTACGCGATAGACGTTTGTATCTCTCGCTTGCGGATCTCGATCTCTCGGGCGGCATCACGCTTACACACAAAATAGGTCCGTCGCCAGTTGCTCACAAAAATACCGCCCTCCCGATATAGGAGAGCGGCATAGGATGGATTGGTGCTATGAACCGACGCCTGTATTCTTCTATCCCTTCAGTTCCACAATAATATTCCGCCAAGGCCCATTCCCCACATTGATAGCCTCGTGAACATCTTCGCCATCGACATCTCGCCATTGCACCTGCCCATCCACCATATCGCGAGCCTCGCGTTTGACGCCATCTGATGAGACACCCTGGAGTTTCCCCCCGCCGATAACCACGTACAAATAGTCATTCTCGTGCCGATGCATACCCGTACTCTCGCCCGGGGCAAGCGCGAGATCCCAAACGCGCACGCGATCATTTTCATAGAGCAGTTTGGTCCCAATATCTTCAGATATATTCATCTTTAATCTCCTGTAGGAAAAATGTCAAACCGCAAACTTCTGCGCGACAAAAATATCGGCGCGCCGGCCCAGCACCGCGATATCTTTAATCTGTTCAATCAGCGTCAAATTGGTCTGCGCCAGCGCACTCTTGATCACATTCCACTCACTCGAAAGAATCGCAACAACGCCATTGGGACGCAAAACCCGGTCAATCTCCGCAAAAGCAGATTCATAGAGCGCGCGAAGTTCAAAAACAGACCCAACCTGACGGCCCCAGGGCGGATTGGTCGCAACCTTGTCAACCGATTGATCGGGCAGAGGCAATTGACGCGCATCCCAGTGAAAAACATCGCGCGGTTTGTGGCGATTGCCAAAATTCTCCAGCGTGTCCACAACAGCTTGCTCGTCGATATCCCCACCCTGAACCAAGGCATAGCGACCCGCAAGCGCGCGCTCAATCATAACCGTACCCGCACCGCACATCGGATCCAGAAAAACATCGCCATCTTCCGGACGGGTAAGCTGTACCAGTGCCCGCGCAATAGTAGGACGCAACGACGCCGGACGATTGGCAATCTTATAAGTGCGATGGCGCATCGTGCGATCCGTAAGGCGCAAACCCAGGCGCACCTGCCTGCCGGTCTGTTGCAACCACAATTCCAAATTGGCATCATCGGGCACAAGACGCCATTTGGGAAAGCGGCGATGTATAGCCCGTTCAACAGCCCCCTGCATCTGATTGCGACGGTAAGATTGCCAGCCCTGCATGGACGCCTGAACAATAACGCGATACCTTGTGCGCCCTCTGGGCAACCCATTGAACTGCCTGTGTACATTGAGCGACGGAATCAAATCGGGTATCTCACCTATAATATTGAGATCCTCGCGCTCTCCGCTCAGCGGCATATCCATAAGATTCAAAAAAATATCCTCTACCGTACCCAATTGGCGCAACGCGAGCGGGTCGCCCCGATAGTTGAACTGCACCAGATCGTAATCTCGCACACGGTCTGTTCGCACCCTGGAAAGGCGATTCCCAAAACAAAACCGCAACTCCCGCACAGTAATCTGTCCAACACCTCTAAATGACGTAGTATATAAAGTCGTCACAATATCTTTACTCACCCAAAATCAAACCCAGATCAACATGCGCCTCAACCAACGCCGCCATCCCCCCCAGGCAAATCGCATCCACATCGACATCCTGATCATAAGGGACAGTACCCGCCGACGGAACCCCGGAAATGCGCGTCACAACCTCTGGACTCATCTGCGCCGACACATCTGGTCCCCCCGGCGACAGCGTATTGTAGATCACACCATTAATCTGAAGACCGCGTGCCTCCGCTGCCT
This sequence comes from Gemmatimonadota bacterium, assembly GCA_009838845.1. NCBI lineage: Bacteria > Pseudomonadati > Gemmatimonadota > Gemmatimonadota bacterium. The sequence goes on from VXRD01000102.1 coordinate 35,519, forward strand.
CAATCGTAAGCAACGTATGATTAATCGTACCCAGAGCTGCGCGAGCCACAATAAGAAGAGGCAAATCGAAATGCGCAGCGAGATCTGCCACCAGAAAATCATCCGCAATCGGCACCAGAAGACCACCCACACCTTCGACGAGCAAATAATCATGAACTTTCGAAATACGATCAAAAGCGTCAAAAACAGGTGCCAGATCGAGCACCCTCTCTTCCCGCGCAGCCGCAATATTCGGCGAAAGCGGATCGCGCAAGAAAATCGGATTGATAATATCCAGAGACTGGTCAGAACTTGCAGCCCGTCTCAACAACTCTGCATCCGCGCGACCACCCGCAGAAATCGGCTTCATAACCCCTGCATCGATACCTCGTTTCTTCAGCACCGCAGCCAACCCGGCTGTAATCGCCGTCTTGCCAATCTCCGTATCCGTACCCGTCACAAAAATCCCCCGCATCACCTCATATCCCCTTCTGTAACAACCCGAATCGCATCGCAAACAACATCTATCATCTGATCTATCTCACCTTTGGAAATAGCATAAGGAGGCATAAGAACAATCGTATTGACCAGCGGGCGAATAAGAAGCCCATTTTCCCGGGCAACATCGCACACGCGATGACCTATACGGTCCTCAAACGGATACGGCGTTTTATTTGCCTGATCCAACACCAGCTCAACAGCAACAATAAAGCCTCTCTGACGAACATCCCCCACATGTACCAAATCCCTGAACCGCTGCAACTGCTCCTCGAGATACGCGATCTTATATTCCAAATTCTCCAGTGTGCGATCTGTCTCAAATTTTTCTATCGTCGCCAGCGCAGCCGCGCAACCGAGCGGATTGCCCGTATAAGTATGCCCGTGAAAAAACGTCTTCATCTCCGCATAATCGCCCAAAAACGCATTGTAAATCTCATCCGTCGCAAGCGTAGCCGCCACCGGAAGATACCCCCCGGTAAGCCCCTTGCCCAGACAGAGCAAATCCGGCGCAACATCTTCGTGTTCACAGGCAAACATCTTCCCAGTGCGACCAAAACCCGTAGCGACCTCATCCGCAATCAGAAGCACATCGTATTTGTCGCACAACTCAGCCGCATGTTTGAGAAAACCCGGCGGATGCATAAGCATACCCCCCGCGCCCTGCACGAGCGGTTCCACGATAAAAGCCGCGAGGCGGTCCGCGTGTTCGGCAATAATCTTCTCCAGGGTATCAAAGCACGCCTTGTCACACGCCCCATTGCAGTATTCACATCGGTAGGGATGCGGAACGGGCGCAGAAACAGAAGAAAAAAGCAGGGGCCGATACACATGGTGAAAATGCGCAACTCCCCCCACGCTCACCGCACCAATCGTATCCCCGTGATAGCTCTCCGTCAGATGCAAAAAAGAGTCCTTCTCCCGACGCGGATGTGCCCGCTGCTGCCAGTATTGAAACGCCATCTTAACCGCAACTTCAACCGCAGTCGCGCCACTATCCGAAAAAAAAACCCGACTGAGACCCCGCGGCGCGATCTGCACCAACTTCTCCGCAAGTTGAACAGCCGGAATATTGGACAAACCCAACAGCGTACTGTGCGCCACGCGGTCGAGTTGCGCGCGAATAGCCCCGTCAATCTCCGCAACGCGATGCCCGAGCACATTGCACCACATAGACGAAAAGCCATCCAGATAGCGATTGCCGTCGATATCTACGAGATAAACACCATCGCCGTGCGAAATAATAACAGGGTCCTCATCCGCATAATCCCGCATCTGCGTAAACGGATGCCAGACAGCCGTGCGGTCGATATCCTTCAAATGGCGTTTCTGCTCATCGTCCATCGCTCATCGTCCATCGCTCATCGCCGCGCCAACCTCCCGCGCAACCCGGGGGCGACGCAACTTCCAGATCATGCCATCGTAAATAAAATGCATAAACGACGTGCCATACGTAAAAACGAGAAAAATCGGAAGAGAAAGAAACTTGAGGCCATATAACAAACCGCTAACCACAACAATAAAACCCGCAGTATAGGGCACAATACGCTTCCCCGCTCGCGTCAGCACAGGCGACGCAAACGCATCGAGTTTTGCCTTATTGTGAACCGTAAGCGCGACAAGGGCGATATATTCCGCGGCATGGCTAAAGCTGGTCGCAATAAAAAGCGCGTCTGCAGATAAAATGGGCACAACGCCATACATGAACGCGACCGAAGCAAAAAAAAGCAATTTGGGCCAGTTAATCTGCGCGCCCCGAAACTCGTAAATAAGCCATGCAATAGTAACAGCAATAGCTGCGACATATATCCCTTGCGCCCCCACCTGGGGAAGTGGCGTCCCGATAAGCGTATGCAAATAATGCATAACGCGACCTTCGACATCGGCCTGAAACGCAAACAGATACCCAAAACCCGCAATGCCCCAGAGATACGAAGTCCAGGCATCGAGCTGTTTGTGCCCCCATTGTCCCTTGCCGGAATAAATCCGCAAAATGCCGTACTTTTGGCGAACAAAATGGAAATAATTGAAAAGATACCAGAAAGCGAACATCTCGGGCTCTTCAACCCGAAAATAATAACACAAGGCGACAAACCCCAGACACAGCACCGGGGTAATGAGATAAATCAACCGCCGACGTTCAAATTCAATGCGATCGAGATAAACGAGAGGAAAAGTGAAATACCGGTGGGCAACAAATGACGTAACCGCAATGAGACGGAATGTCTCACTGAGGTCAGGGAGCAGATAAGGAGCGGCAAAAAAGACCAGCCATCCGAGCGAAATACAGCACAAATCGACAGATGGGGAAATAATCCAGTGAGATTTTTTCATCGCATACTACGCGCGGGTCGCGCCCAGGGTTTCGAGAACTTGCTTGGGAATTTTGCAAACAAAAGTATAAGCGGGATCGTACATATTGCCCATATCGTATTCAACGGCCTCGCCCAACAACACATGCACGGTGCGCTCATCCAGCCCAAAATCCGACACAAGCCAGCGGATCATTTCAGTAGTCGCGTGCTCCACGCACTGATCGAGCGGACGGGCATTGCCCACCGTAAAAATATGCGTCTCATTCTCACCCCGCGGCCAGTTAATCGTCTTGCCCTTGTGCAGATGAACCGAAAAACGGACATCAAAAGAAATTTCAACACCCGTACCCACAATTTCGCCATCGCCCTGAAGCGCGTGCCCATCGCCAATGTGAAAAAGCGCGCCCTCGACAAAAACCGGCAAATAAACCGTCGTGCCCTCGTTGAAACGCTTGTAATCCATATTCCCACCGTGCGTGGATGACGTCGCAGTCGAAATCGCCTGACCCCGCGGCGGTGCAACCCCAAAACATCCGGGATGCGGATTAAGTGGCAAAATTAGATCCCTCAATGGACGAGTAGCGGGACTGCCATAACCGGGCGTGGTATGATCGCGGTTGTGAGAAACCTCTACCGGGCGTGCCGTGCGATTCTCAAAATCAATCTCCCATAAAACCCGCGAAATATCATCCTCAAATTTGGGCACATAACCCGGATCGAGCACATTGGGCGCAACGCTCGCAGACGTATAGCCATGGGACCGATTGGGCATCAAATAATCAAACACAACCGAAATCGAATCCCCCGGCTCAGCACCCTCAATATAAAAAGGACCCGTCTGGGGATTGCCGCCCTCGGTCACTTGCTCACTCGTCATATCCCTCCCACCCGCACAAACCGTCGTCGTCGAAAGCGTATCACCACTTTCAATGGTAAGAACAGGTTCGTGAGACCCGATGGTCGTATGGTAATGCGTGGGGCTAAAGTTATGATGTGCCATGAATACTCCTAAAAGATTTTGTAAAATGTCTCATACCTCTCTAACATTTCCCGCACGAAAATCAGCAATAGCTTGATTCGCAAGGTGATCCAATTTGCCCAGCTTAACATCTTCCTCAATCTGTTTATCCCATACTTTTGCGTCAAATTCCTCGAACCACGCTCTAAAACGAGCCAGTTCATCTGGTGAGAGTTGGGCAACATCAGCTTGAAGTTCTTGAACCGCTGGCATGTATTTCTCCTTCCGTCATTTTACGCAATCATCCTTATCTTCTCCTGTGCCTCCCATACACTCACCCATGATTTACCTCGATCCTCACTCGTATAAAGCGTCTTATCCACAGCCGCCCATGCACACCCATCCTTTGAAAACGCAATATGAAACGTATCGATATTGTGCGGAACCGTTCCTGGAAATCCCTCGGTGACGTGTTCCCATGTACTCCCCGCATCATCTGAGCGGTAAAGCTGACCTGAAGCCTCTCCGTGGGGACCCTTGCTCACCGTAGCCAGCACACAATCTGGATCATCGGGATGCACGGCAATAGCGCGACCATAATAATAGGGAAAACCCTCAGACCGGTGGGACCACGACCTCCCGCGGTCATCGCTCACAAACACCGCACGCGCCGTATTCGCATATACGCGGTCGTCATCCCGGGGCGAAGTAGCCACCTGATGCACATCATCGTGCAAATCCGGCGTCACAGGCTCCCAGGTCTCACCGCAATCTGCCGAGCGCATAATACTACCCACGTGAATATCGGCATAAATCCAGCCATCTGTTGTCCTGGCAAAACTGCGCACATCTGGCGGACCACCCCAGGGCGTGTACCATTTCTCGCGCACCGGCAACTGGTCAAAAGACTCAACCCGATGCGTCTTCCCATCATCATAACAATAAATATGGGACTCGCCCGTACCGATAAGCAAGCGCAGGGGTTCTTCGTCAACAATAATCAAACACTCGATATCCTGCTCAATATCCGTAGCAACCGTCTGGGACCCCGTTTCGGTACACACAAACAAATCGCCACTCTTGAGGGCAATAACGCGATAAACTTCGCCTTTGGCAAGCGCGGCAACATCGCCTTCCAAAATCTGCACAGGAGCGTCCTGCTCCTCAAAACCCGCATGTACTGTTCGCGACGTAGCAATCAACATAACGCACCTCCATGTTTAAGTTTAAAAGCAATTTAACGGATCACCCCACCCCTGTAAACCCCAAAATCCATAGCCTGACAATTCTAAAAACTTGACAAACTCAGAAATGTCGGATTATTTGTATTCTACATAAAGGAGATCGATACCATGAATAATTGGAAACCCACCGACGAACAAAAACACCAATGGGAAGAAAAGGGATTCTTTATCGAGCGCAACGTCGTACCAGAAGACACTGCTTTTGACATGCGCGGCGTCATAAAAAACGAACTGCTCAAACCCGAGCCAAGTGGCAACCCCAATGCAGATCCCATGGACCCCATGGGCGACACCCCCGAAGCGCGCGCCTTGAGATTTCGAAAATTGGGCAACTTCTGCGTCGAATCCCCCCTCATCTGGCATACATTTCACACCGGACGAGAGATGCTCGCCATGGCGCGATATTTTTTGGACAACGACATCATCGTCAAATTCAACAGCGTATTTGTAAAACCCGCCAAAACGGGCAGTGCAACACCCTGGCACCAGGACAACGGCCTCTGGCGCGACGGAGAAACCGAACCCTTTAATGCCTGGATGGCACTCGACCCGGCAACCCGCGAAAATGGGTGTATGCAATTTGTCCCGGGCAGTCACAAAGGTGAGATAGTACAACATGTCCTGTACGAAGACAGCATCCACGGTGAACTGCCCCGCGACCTCGTAAAAACGCGCATAGAACAATGCGGCACAGAACACATCGAACTCAACCCGGGCGACGTGGTCTGCTGGCACAGCAGCCTGTGGCATTACAGCCCGCCAAACCCCAGTCCAAACAGCCGCATAGCCATAGCGGGCGTGTGGACAAACCCGAAAATCAACGCCGGGCGCATGCGTCCGCTACACCGCTGGGGCATGAAAAGCGGCCAAATATGCACCGCATTTCCCCCCGAATTCGTCCAGAACGAAAACGGTAAATTCCACCAGCCAGGAGACTTTCCCAAAGCCTCACAATAAAACAATGAACAAACAGGGAACCATAGAACGTTCCATAGGTCTGGCAGGTGCTACGGGCGTGGGCATTGGCGCCATCGTCGGAGGCGGCATACTCGCGCTTGCAGGCGTGGCCTATGCGACCACTGGACCGGCGACACTGCTCGTCTTCGCGGCCAATGGTGTAATTGCCGTACTGACTGCATTGAGCTTTGCCGAGATGTCAACCGCATTTCCCCAGTCCGGCGGCACCTATACATTTGCCAAAAACGTATTATCCGTACGCGCGGCTTTCGCTTTTGGATGGGTGGGCTGGTTTGCATCCATCGTCGCTGGCGTACTCTACGCAATGGGGTTTGCATCCTATGCTGCCATAGCACTACAAGAATGTGTGCGTCTTCTCTTTGGCGTCGCACCAGAATGGCTTCTTGGACAGGCGATGGTCGCAACACTGGCCATAGGCGCAACAGCCTATTATACCTTCGGCCTCATTCGCACGAGCGGGGGCGGGGACAACTGGATCAACTTTGCAAAAATGATCGTCTTTGCGGTGCTTATCGGCGGCGGTCTATGGGCACTCACGGGCCGCAGCCTGGGGGCCATACACGCCAGCTTGACGCCATTTCTCACCCATGGAACAACGGGATTTTTTCAAGCCATGGGATACACCTTTATCGCCCTTCAGGGTTTTGATCTCATCGCCGCCGTTGCCGGCGAAGTACGCACCCCCGAACGCACATTGCCGCGGGCCATGCTCTTGTCTCTCGCAGCGGCTCTGGGCGTCTATCTGCCCCTGCTCTTTGTTATCGCGACTGTGGGTGTCCCACCTGGACAGACCATAGGTGGCCTGAGTGCCAACCATCCCGAAGTGGTAGTGGCTCTCGCGGCGCGACATTTTTTAGGTGACCTGGGTTTCTGGCTCGTGCTGATCGCCGCCATCTTGTCCATGCTATCGGCACTACAGGCCAATTTGCTCGCGGCTTCCCGCGTAGCCCTCACCATGGCGCAAGACCGCACCCTTCCCGCACCCATTGGCGAAGTACACATTCGCCATAAAACGCCCATAACCGCAATCTGTGTCAGTGCTCTAACAATGGCAACCCTGCTGATGGTCGTACCAGATGTAGCGGCTGCTGGCGCTGCGGCCAGTTTGATCTTCCTCATCTCTTTTGCCATGACGCACTGGACCAGCATCCTGGCCCGAACGCGACGGCGCACACCCGCACCATTCCACACGCCATTATTTCCGCTCATTCCCGTTACAGGCGGTCTGTGCTGCGCTGGATTGGCACTCTTTCAGGCCATATCCGTGCCAACCGCTGGCTTGATCTCGGCGGTATGGCTGGGACTGGGCGGATTATTGTATTGGGCATTATTGGCGCGCCGCGCACGCGTTGTCGATGCCTCTGCCGAAGCCCTCGACCCACAACTGCTCCAAATGCGCGGTCGCAGCCCCCTGGTCCTCGTACCCGTGGCCAATCCTCAAAATGCCTCTGCCATGGTCGCAGTTGCCCACGCGCTCGCACCGCCAGGCGTAGGGCGCGTATTGTTATTATCCGTAGTGGCTACCCCAGAAGAGGGATGGCGCGAGGAAGAACCACCTCATACCTTGCGCGACACACAGACAGTACTCAGAGAAGCCGTAACAGCCTCGTTTGCCGCTGGAATGGCACCCGAAGCACTGATGACCATCGCGCCACAACCCTGGCCCGAAATTGTGCGGGTCTCCCGCGTACACCGCTGCGAGAGCTTATTATTGGGTTTGAGCGACGTCAACAGTGTCCATCTGGAAGAACTCATCAGTTCTGTATCATGTGATGTCGTGGTATTGCACGCGCCACCGGGCTGGCACTTAAAGAACGTACATCGCGTACTGGTACCCACGCGAAGTCTCGGTGCCCACGACAAATTTCGCGCCCGCTTGCTGGGCAGTCTGTGCCGCACGGGCAAACGCGAAGTCACATTTTTGCAGGTATTGCCCGAACACGCCAGCGATTTTCAGTGTGACCGCGCACAGCGCAGACTGACGCAATTTGCAAATGAAGAAGTTCCCACCAGAGCCGATGCTCTGGTCGTGCGCCACAACAAACCCCTCGAAGCAATTACGGATATGGCAAATAACTACGACCTGGCGATTTTGGGATTGGAGCGCATTGATAAAAACCGCAGACAATTTGGACAACTCGCACCGGCTCTCGCACAAAATATCACCTGTGCCACCATCATGATCAGCAGGCGAGGGTGAGAAGGGTGAAGGAGGAAGGAGGAAGTGTGAAGGATGAAGGATGAAGAAGAATCCTCAATACGGTGCAGGAGACAGGTGAACACACCAAAGGAGAACACCATGGACGAAAAAAAATGGTTGCAACACTGCGCTACAGAAGCGCAACTCAGGCAATTTAATGACGAGGGATATTTGATCGTCGAAGACGCCCTATCACCCGACCTGCTCGCGCGATTGAATGACGCCGTCGATCGGGTAGAAGCGCGGGAACGCGAGGCAAAAGGACTGAAACCAGATGCATTATTGAAAAAATTCCGAACTGTTGTGGAAGACGATGTCTTTCTGGAATTACTCGATAATCCCAAAACATTCCCGCTATTATGGGATATTTTGGGATGGAATATCCAGCTCTATATCTCCCATCTGATCGTATATCCTCCCGAGCAAAAGAAAGACAAGATACACCAGGGCGGCTGGCATCAAGACGGCGGGCGCCCTGTACCCGAGATGGAACGCCCCCACCCGCGTCTATCCCTGAAAATCAGCTACTGGTTAAGCGATGTGGACACGCCAGAACACGGCGCGATGCAAATTGTGCCGCGCAGCCATAAACTGGACAAAAAACCCGAAGAATACGATGTATTACCCGTATGTGTCAAAGCGGGAACAGCCGTCCTCTTTGACCGCAGAATGTGGCACCGGCGGGGAATTAACACATCCGACGTCACGCGCCGCGTGCTATTCTTTGGCTACAGCTATCGCTGGCTGCGGGGGCTGGATTACAACCTCATGCCCGAAAACATACTCAGCAAATGCGACCCCATCCGCCGCCAGCTACTCGGCGATGGCATAGACGTCAAAGGATGGTGGCAACCCACAGAAGCCGACGTCCCCCTCAAAAGTTGGCTGCGCGAACACCGGGGCGAAGAATATCTCGAAGCACTGGGATAGCGATTAACCAGAAAAACAGAAAGAGCCATAACACCTGAATGTTATGGCTCTTTGTTTTATACTCAGAGGGAGAGATCCCATCAGATTCTCATCCTCCTTCACCAAAAGACCACAGTTTGAGAATCGTCTTACACAAAATCCATTCGAGATCGTCGTCATTAAAAAACATGTGGTCGCGTATCAAATCCAGAGACCCTTTATACCCACAACTCCTGAATACATGGGGAAAATCCGTACCCCACATCAGCCGCTCGGGACCGTACACATCGTAAATGCACTTGATCATATCGTGCGTATCGCGATGCGGATAGGGCATATTGGATCGCTGTCCCACATTTGAAATCTTAACATGAACATTGGGATATTGTCCCCAATTGAGCAAATTGGTCAGCAGTGGTTTGGGATCCGGCTCACCCACGGGAATACCGGCAATGTGATCAACCACAACATTGACCTCGGGAAAACGGGCAATAATGGGTTCAACAGGCGCGTGATCCTCAGCCCCACCAAACAGATTGAAACACAGGCCCAGATCCCGGGCACGCGCCCACAGCGGATCCTTGTCAGATGCAGCCAAACCTGCAGGATCTCCATAACGCGACAAATGAATGCGCATCCCGCCAAAACCCTCTTCCCTGTGCAAACGCTCCAGCTCATCCGCGGCATCGGGCGACGTGGGATCCACAAGCGCCTGCGCCGCCAGCTTATCCGGATACTGCTTGATACAATCGGCAACATACCGATTATCAAAAAGATAGTGAATCGGCTGAACAATAACCGCTTTATCCACCCCTGCGTCCGCCATCGTCTCAAACAAAAGCTCGACCGAACCCGCCTCATGCGGTCGGCTGGGACCGTAGGGATAAGTTTCTTCGTCATCGCTCCACACGTGGAGATGGGGATCAATAATCATAATAAACCTCCTAAAAGCCACTCGGCGTATCTTGCAAAATTTTTTCAATACGTTCCAATTCATCATCCGAAAAATCGACATCTGCCGCGCCGACGTGTTCTTTGACCTGATCGGGATTTTTCGCACCAACGAGCACACATGTTACCTCCTCGCGGCGAAGAAGCCAGGCAATGGCGAGTTGGACCATAGTCATATTCTTGTCTGCGGCGACAGACTGTAACTCATCTGCCACTGCGAGATAACGGGCAAATAAATCGCCTTGAAAGCGAGATGAATTCGCGCGTTCGTCGTCTTCGGAAAAGACGTGGCCGGATGCGTATTTGCCCGTAAGCAAACCTTTCCCCAGGGGACTGTGCGCGAGAATACCAATACCCGTTTGTCTGCAAAAATCCAGGTCCTCGGCTTCAATATTTCGGTCAAACATATTGTAGCGCGGCTGATTCGAATGAAATGGGGCAATATCGTACGCTTGTTGCATCTGTGCCGCATTGAAATTGGAAACCCCGATAAAGCGCGTCTTGCCCTGTTCTTGCAGCCGGGCCATAGTTTCCATACTCTCTTCAATGGGATATTGCGGATTCCAACTGTGGATTTGATACAAATCTACGTAATCGACATCGAGATTTCGCAGGCTATTTTCAATGGCGTTTTCAATATCCCCTCGAGAATATTGACGACTGACTTTCGTTGCCAGAAAGCACCGCTCGCGATAGCCATCTTTGAGCGCTCTGCCCAGTGTGGCCTCGCTGGTGCGATATGCCTGTGCAGTATCGAGCAGGGTAATACCGCTGTCAATAGCAGTACGCACAGTATCAATACTATCCCTATCGCCCATATTGCCCATACCGCCGCCAATGGGCCAGGCACCCAGGCCAATAACCGGGATGTCGGCACCGTCTTTGCCTAATTGTCGATGGTTCATATAGACTCCTTTATAATAATAAGGTGCAGGTTCTGTGCTTGATATTAAGCGCGTGATATGATACCTTGATCTCAACACATTAACCAGAACGGTCTTTTCATGCCACTAATCAATACACCCAACGAACTCGAAACCCTTGTCAACCGCGCCCTGGACGCGCCCTGTGTGGGCATTGATACAGAATTTGTCTGGGAACAAACCTATTATCCGCGCCTGGGCATTATACAGGTGGGACTTTCAGAAAATGATTGCCACCTGATAGATGCCGTCACATTATCGGATCTATCGCCTCTGGGGACCTTATTATCAGACCCCCACACCGTGAAAATTTTGCACGATGCACAGCAAGACCTCTGGATTTTAAGACGGATAACAGATGCCATCCCCTGCAATATATTCGATACGCGCTGTGCAGCGGGCTTCGCGGGTTTGAGTTCAAACCTATCGCTGGGCAATCTATTGCGCATGCGTCTCAATATACAATTACCCAAAACAGAAACGCGCACAGACTGGTTGAGGCGACCATTATCGGACAAACAACTCGAATATGCCCTGGATGACGTGCGCTTTTTGCCCGCCCTTCGCGAACATATCCTGACCGACATACAGCGACGAGGCCGAGAAAACTGGCTGGCAGAAGAACTCCGTCAGTACGATATCGCCAAATTGTACGACGACCGCGCCCCCGAAGAACAATATACGCGCGTAAAAGGCACGGGACGACTATCGAGACGCGATATGGCCATCGTGCGCGAACTGGCCGCCTGGCGCGAAAAAAAAGCGCGACAGGTAGATCGCCCCAGAAATCGCGTGATAAGCGACGACGCCATCGTGCAAATTGCCCGGCGCAAGCCGCAATCAATTCAGTCGTTAAAACGAGTGCGGGGCATTGCGAGGGCAACCATAAATCAGTACGGCAATAGCCTCCTCAACACTGTACAGCGCGGATTGGCAATCGACGAAAAAAATTGCCCGCCCATATCGCTACCTGTGCGACCCGATCCCTTTGAGGATGCGCGTCTCGACCTCGCCATGGCATTTATGCGCGGACAATGTCTATCAGAAGGAATCGACATCGCAATGGTGGCATCGCGATCAGAAGTCAAAGAATTCATTTCCTCCCAAAAAAATGCGACAGATAATCCGTTGCACACAGGTTGGCGACGCGAATTTCTGGGCGCAGACCTCACTGCGCTCTTAACTGGCAAACACGCCATCGGCATCAATCCCAACACCCGCTTGCCAAACTTGCTCCGCGATAAACCATAATGCGCGCCTCACACCTCTTCAACCTGCGCCTGTCCTCTCGTGAGATTCCCCACTGCCTGCTTGAAAGGGCCAACCTGTTCTTCAGGCATAGCCAGTTCACATGTAATATCGGCCCCAAAATCTTCAGCGACAATACGTGCTTCAAAATCCGGAAGCAACCACTTGAAAGATTCATAAGCCGCATAGTCAATCGTCGCCAAAACAGCGACGCGCGTCACGCGCTCCGTACACTGAACCTTCTCAAGCGCGTGTTGAACGCCACCTGAATAAGCCCGCACAAGCCCGCCCTTGCCCAACTTTGTCCCGCCAAAATAGCGCGTCACCACCACTACCACATCGCCGAGACCCGAATGCGTCAGCACAGTCAGCATAGGACGACCAGCCGTACCGTGCGGCTCTCCATCATCGCTCATCCCCACATTGCCAGTCGTGCTTGGCGGCCCGATCAAAAATGCCCAGCAATTGTGTGAAGCATCTGGAAATTCGGCGCGAATTTGATCGATAAATATTCGAGCCTCTTCTCGTGCCGGTGTATGTGCCAGAGTAGTAATAAATCGACTACGCTTAATTTCATCCTCTACGCGGCATGTCTCGGCGGGAATGGGATAGCGATTGGACATAAGATCTACCACCCGTGAACAGAATGCCCTTCTTCCGGAAAAAAGGTAAAATCGACAATAGAAGACACCCCCACACCGACGACATAACCGATCACAAGGCCAAAGAACAAAGGGATACAGCGCCGATAGAGCGAAATGCCACCAATGCGCAGAATAATGAGCTTGGACGCCCAGGTCAGAAAAATACTGAAGGCATAGACCCGAGACCCCGACATCTTCTGAAAAGCCAGACCCAGGGGATGCAAGGGCCACCACGGGACGCGATTGCGAAGGAGCATAAGCAGACCCGCTTGCCCAAACCCAAAAATCCAGACCGCTATTTTACCCGGATCAAAAACCGTTTTATCCGCGCCGACAATAGCGGAAACCATGCGATCATACGTGCGAATATTGGACCCGCTAAAACCCGACAGCCCTAAATTTTGACCCGCGTAATTATATCCCAAATGGACAATAAAAAGACAAGACCCGAAGAACCCCGAGGCAAAAGCCAGCAGAACGATCCAGAAAACCCATCGGCGGCGGACGTCATTCCCCAAAAGTATGAGGTGATGAGGCAACGCGGGCCATGCGGGAATG